>JAKOXL010000037.1 GCA_029781045.1 Bacillota bacterium
GACTACTCAAATCCGAATTACTCTATCTCCAAAGCTTCGAATCCGTTGAAGACTTCCGAGAGCAGCTGGAAAAGTACATAGATTACTACAACCATCGACGAATTAAGCTGAAGCTAAAAGGAATGAGCCCAGTTGAATACCGGACTCATTCCTTCGAAGCTGCTACTTAATAATCTGTCCAACATTTGGGGTGCAGATCACTTCAACAGCCCCTTTGTTAATTGCTTGCCTGCCCTATATCAGTACTATTGGCTAGTCCAAAATAGTTGGCACCCCAGACGCCCACCAGTATGGCCAAAGCCCCGAGAGCGTGGTACCAGTAGAAGGGCTCGTTGCGGAAGACTACGCCCGCGCCGATGGACACCACCGTAGTAAGGTTACTGAACACGGCTGCCTGTGTGGCCGGCAGCTGGGAAAGGCCGTAGTTCACTAGGAAGAAGGCCACCACCGAAGAGCCGATGCCCAAGTAGAGGAGAGCTATGATTACCTGAGGATCAGCCAACGGGGCGAAAAAGGTGCTTAAGTTGCCGGCTTGCCAGTGGAAGAACAGGGCCAGCGAGTTAAAGACTATAGCGCCTACCCACATCATTACACAGGTGACTTCCACCGGTGTAAACTGGGCCGATGCCCGTCTAGAGGCAATATTGAACAAGGCAGCTGTTACTACTGCCCCCATGATGAGGGCTAAACCTAGCCAGCTGGAGGCGCCAGCCGTGGTACTCTGCTGCCAGGCTATAAACATCACTCCTGCCACCGAGAGGACTATGAAGCCGCTCTGCGGGAGGCTGGGCCGCTCTCCCAGTAAAACGGCACTAAAGATAATAACAAAGATAGGGATGAGGGCTATGAGCATTCCGGCCTGCGACGAGGTAGTGAGGTTAACGCCAAAGGTTTCGAAAACAAAGTAGGCGATAGGTTGTAGCAGCGCCACTAGAAGTAGTGGGCGCCAATCTTTGCCCCGAGTGTGGCCAGGTATGAGGGCCAAATCTACCTTAACCAAGCGTGTAAGCACCAGCAACAAAATAACAATGCTCGCCAGAAGAAAACGAAAGCCAATCAAGCGCCAAACGTCCAGCTTATCTAACGCCCCCTTAGTAAACATGAACGAGAAGCCGAAAATGGCTGAACAGCCGATGCCGGCCAGATAGGGTTTGGCTCGTCTTAGTATTTGGGCGCTACCGTTTGCTGCCATCCCAGTCATCATCCAAGAACTGCTGAATCTCTACCGTATACCCGGCCGGATCCCGCACAAAGAAGTGATAAAGGTTGAAGCGGGTGTTGATCTGGGGCGGTGCCTCTGGCGTAATACCTGCTTGGCGCAGGCGGTTATAGACCATGTCTACTTCATTGGTGATAAGAGTAATAAGAGGGCTCTTATGGGTGTGGCACACGGCCAAATGCTCGCAGAAACCCAGGTATCCGCCGCCGGGTACCGCGTAGAGTCGGCATGTTCCCTGGTCCAGAGCTAAGGGTAGTCCTAGTAGATCGGCATAAAAGCTATGGGTTTGCTGCAAATCGGGCGTCCCATAAAAGCCAATGAAACCCTGCCACATGTGGCAATTACCTCCTTCTATTGCACCAGTTGCAGAATAATAGGTATGGTCACGAAACAGCCTAAGGTGGTGACTAAAACCCCCAGGGCTGTCTTCTGCCCATCCCAGCCGAAACGGTCCGAGAGTACGATGGAGCGTACGAAAGTAGGCATACTGGCCAGAATGATAATGAGGGTGCTCATTTCTACCGGTAAGGGCAGCAGTGATACCAGCCCCACTGCGATAAGGGGTGAGAAAACTAGCTTGCCGATGAATAGAGCCATTGCTTGTTTAATGCCATGACCAGCAGCGCCCAGTTTGATCTCGGCCAAGGCGGCCCCCGTCAGTAGTAGGGCCAGCGGCGAGGTGATGCTGGCCATATTGCTAAGGGATATCTCTAGGGCCGGAGGCAGCCAGAAGTCCGCTAGGCCAGCGGCCACGCCCAAGGCCAAACCCATGAGGGTGGGGTTTATTACCTGCTTCAGGCTGGCGAGAGTGAAACGGTTTTCACCACTAAGCAAGAACTGACCGATGGTCCAGAGAATCAGGTCGGAACCAAAGGAGTAGAGCAGTACCACTGCCACCCCCTGGGCCCCAAACAGGGCTTGCGCGATGGGTAAAGCCAAGTAAAGGTTGTTGCCAAACATGCTGAGAAACATGAAAAGGCGGCGCTCCCGTGGGTCAATGCGCCAGAGGGAAGCAGACAGAAAAGCAACAGTACCGTTAATCAAGGCTAAGCCTGCGCCAAAGAGTAGGGGATAGTAGGACGTTTGCAGAAGCTCCAATGTGATGCTGCCTCGCATTGAGTTGAAGACAAGGATAGGCAGGGCGAAGTAGTACAGCAGAGTGTTTAGACCTTGGCGCAGAGCCGGTGTAATCAACTTCAACCGGGCCAGTAAAGCGCCTGTCAGCATGGTTATCAATAGCGCCAGTAGGTTAGTATACAGTGTGTCGAGCATGTTTCGCCTCCGGTAATATGTGCTGTTTTCATAATAGCACAGAGTTGGGCGACTGAGTGTGCCAATTTAACGAGCCTACTGGCACTCTGATGGCAGGAGCATTAGCATCAGCTCCAGTTGACACCACACCTTACCAGGTATATAATGTTGCACATATAGCGAGGAAGAGGAGCAGTATTCACGTTCCGCTGCGAAGAGAACTGCGGGTTGGTGCAACGCAGTCGGTGGAAGGTGGAGAACTCGCCTTGGAGCTGGTTGGCTGAACTCAGTAGGCCAACCCGGGGCCACCGTTACTGGCATAGAGGGGGGTAGCCAAGCTACCCAAGTGGAGTGGTACCGCGGAAGCAGAGCTTTCGTCTCCTACGGGAGATGAAAGCTTTTATTTTTTATGGGAGGAGTGTGTTGTGATGGGCACTTACTCAACAGACATTGATCGTAAGTGGCAAAAGAAATGGGAGGAAACCAAGCTCTATTCCTTCGACCGTTCCCGTGTCGATAAAAAGCTTTACTGTTTAGAGATGTTTTCCTACCCCTCCGGGGCCAAGTTGCATGTGGGGCACTGGTACAACTATGGTGTCACCGACTCTTGGGCCCGCATGAAGCGCATGCAAGGCTATGAGGTTTTTGAGCCCATGGGCTTCGATGCCTTCGGTTTGCCGGCCGAAAACTATGCAATTCAAACGGGTGTTCATCCCCACGATTCCACTATGGCTAATATTACTACCATGCGGGAACAGTTGCGTCGTATGGGCGGTATGTTCGATTGGGACTATGAAATAGTCACCTGCGAACCCGAATACTATAAATGGACCCAGTGGATGTTCCTGCAGCTGTATAAAGCCGGGTTAGCCTACCGCAAAGAGGCCCCGGTTAACTGGTGTGAGCGTTGCAACACGGTTTTAGCCAATGAGCAGGTGGTGGATGGGCGCTGTGAACGTTGCGATACGGAAGTAAAGCGACGCCATCTCACCCAATGGTTCTTTAAGATAACCGAGTACGCCGAAGAACTTCTAGCCGAGCTGGATCATTTAGATTGGCCGGAGAAGACTAAGCAGATGCAGCGCAACTGGATCGGCAAATCGGTGGGCGCCGAAATCGACTTCCAGGTTGTGGGCCATGATGCCCAGTTTACCGTTTTTACTACGCGGGCCGATACCCTCTTCGGAGCCACCTATGTGGTTTTGGCACCCGAACATCCTTTAGTGGACAAGATTGTCAGCGACGAGCAACGTACTGCTGTTGCCGCCTACCAAGAAGAAGTAGCTAAGCGCAGTGAGTTGGATCGGCTCACCACCACGGAGAAAACTGGTGCTTTCACCGGGGCTTATGCGGAGCACCCACTTACCGGCGAGAAGCTACCCATTTGGATCGCCGATTACGTCTTGGCTTCCTATGGTACCGGTGCAGTGATGGCAGTGCCCGGCCATGATACCCGTGACTTCGAGTTCGCTCAGAAATTCAACCTACCCATTCCGCGGGTGATCCAAGGAGCGGGTGAGGTTGACGACGCATTGCCCTTCACCGAATACGGTATCCTGGTCAATAGCGGTGAGTTTAATGGGCTTACTTCCGAGGAAGCGAAGCAGGCAATAGTCAAAAGACTAGAGGCCCAGGGTCAGGCCCGATTCCAGACCAACTACCGGTTACGCGATTGGCTGGTATCGCGCCAGCGTTATTGGGGAGCGCCTATTCCCATTGTGTACTGTCCGCAGTGCGGCACTGTACCGGTGCCCGAGGACCAGTTGCCAGTGCTCCTACCTTATAATGTAGAGTTTACGCCCGATGGCAAGTCACCCCTATCCAAGTCGGAGGAGTTCTTGCATACTACTTGCCCCAAGTGTGGCGGACTCGCCCAGCGGGAAGCTGATACTCTAGATACTTTTGTCTGTTCGTCTTGGTACTTTTTGCGTTTCCCCGACCCGCACAACGACCAGCAACCCTTTGATAGTCAGTGGATCAACAAGATGCTGCCGGTGGATATGTATGTGGGCGGTCCTGAACACGCTTGTATGCATCTGCTCTACGCCCGCTTCTTTACCAAAGCGCTGCGTGATCTGGGTTACATTAGCTTTGGCGAGCCCTTCAAGAAACTGGTGCACCAGGGCATTATTCTGGGGCCCGATGGCAACCGCATGAGCAAGTCGCGGGGTAACGTGGTGTCACCCGACGGCTATATTGCCGAATATGGCTCCGACGTGTTCCGCATGTACTTGCAGTTCGGTTTCAACTATATCGAGGGCGGCCCTTGGAGTGAAGAGGGGATTCGTGCGGTGGCCCGCTTTATCGATCGGGTTGAGCGCTTTGTGGCCCGTACCGTTGAGCTAAAGCAGGAGGGCGGCGGGCATCAGGAAATAGGCAGTGCGGAAAAAGACCTGAACTTCGTCCGACACAGCGCCATCAAGGGTGTCAGCGAAGATGCCGACAAGTTCCAGTTTAACACTGTTGTTTCTCGGTTGATGGAGCTCACCAATGCCCTCTACCGCTATGAGAACCAGGAAAGCCAGAAAAATGTGGCTTTCCTATCCGAAGTGGTAGATGACCTCATCCGCCTCATGGCTCCTTTTGCCCCGCACTTCTCGGAAGAGATGTGGGAGCGCTTGGGTAACAGCTATTCGGTGTTTAATGAGCCCTGGCCGACCTTCGATCCAGCTGCACTGGTGCGGGATGTGATCGAAATGGCGGTGCAGGTCAACGGCCGCCTACGTGATAAGATCTATGTGGCCGCCGATGCCAGCGAAGAAGAGATACGAGAGGCTGCCTTAGCTGCAGAAAAGGTGCGGCCTCATCTGCAGGATGTAACCGTGCGCAAGGTTATCGTTATACCGAAGCGGATTGTAAATATTGTGGTCGGATAAAGTGGAAGCAGAAGCTCCCGTGCCTTAGGGTACGGGAGCTTTCCTCCATCTTGACAACTATTTGCTTATCCTCAGGCGGCATCATTCCCGTGCTATGCTATTCTACCTGAGGTCTTCTAATCCATGCCCAGCAAAAAGGCAGCACTCGTATTCCAACTGGGACGAGCGCTGCCCCTTTTCTGCGTTATGCTATGGCCTGTTCCTCGTTGAGGAGTTCCGCGCCATCTGCCAGCGGAATGCTACGCTCATGTAGGGTATACCAAATCAGCATTAAAGTGCCGCGGAGTGCGGCCGATATCGTGATGCCTAGCCATAGCCCGTTAAGTCCCAGACCTAGCCATCGAGCAAAGACCCAACAAAACCATGGGCGCAGCAGGTTGGAGGCAATGCTACTCACGCTAGGTGGTAGTGTTTTCCCTAAACCTCGGAAGGTCCCAGCACAAGCCGCCTCAAAAGCCATGAATACTTGACTAAACGCTAGGATACGCAAATAGGAGGCTCCCATGTCTAGGATCTCCGGGGGGTCATGAAGGAAGAGGGAGAACAAGAAGCGGCCGCCAAACATAAGAGCAAGGGTCACGAAGACCTCCCAAGCTAAGAGAACTGCCAACGAAATGCGGTAGCCGCGCCTAATCCTTGCCCACTTACGGGCGCCGTAGTTCTGGCCAACAAAGGCAGTAACGGCAGAGGAGAACCCGCCCGCGATCATCCAGGAAAGGGATTCCACCTGACTACCTACGCGCTGTACCGCCACAGCCGTTTCTCCATGCCAGGCGGAGATCATGCTGGTGACCACCATGGCCAGCAAGGTAAAGGCGCCGCTCTCTGCCGCCACAGGGAGACTCCAGCGGAAGATTTGCTTCACCTTCTCCTGGTCGAAGGGGCCTAAGACATGAAAACCGGAAAAGGGTTTCTGAGGATGACACTTAGCGAAGTAAACAAAAAGGGTTACTACCACACATTGGGCAACAACTGTTGCAATGGCCGCACCCTGTATGCCCCAGCCCAAGCCAAAAATTAAGAGGGGGTCAAGAATCATGTTGACTATGAGACCGGTGGAGTTGGCGAGGAAGCTAAGGCGAGAGTTGCCAGCACCGTTAAATGCGCCAGTTATAGCCGCAGACACATAGGTGAAAGGAATACCTATTCCTACTATGCGCAAGTAGGCACAGGCGCTGGAAAACAGAGCTGGTTCTTTAACTCGAAATAGGGAAATGAGGGGACCTGCCAATATTAGCAATACAAAACCGTATAAAACGCCCAGAACAAGACCAATACGGGTGGCGTTTTCTGCATAACCGCGGGCCGAATCGGCATCGCCGCGACCTAGGTTCTGCGATGTGCCGATCTCGGAACCCATACGGCCTATCATCAAGAAAGCCGCGCTCAGCCAGAGGAACATTCCCCCAAGGCCGCTGGCCGCTACCGCCGTAACCGAGTTGGGCATGCGGCCTAGCCAGAACATATCGGTCAAGTTATAAGCCATCTGCATCAGCTGTGTGCCCATTATGGGCAATGCTACCAGCAGAAGTCGCTTGAAAATCCCACCTTGTGTCAAATCAAAAGCATTGTCCCGCATGCATTTACCTCTTTATTGTAGAATCACCTTTCATTATGGGAGAGGGCCTGCTGTGCTGTCAAGCAGGGGGCATATGTAGTGGCCGAGTTGGTACTACACAACTACTCATGGGCTGTTACTGGCTTGTTAGTTCGCGGCTATCTGATCGTAGTCTGTGGAAGGCCATACCACATGCCAGTAATGAGAGCTAGGTGCGTTTAAAGCCGTTAACATAGAGAATTATAAGACCCTAGTACCTGAATTCTGTCGGTAGAAAGCCGACTTCTTTGCTTCTCTACAACAACTGGAACCGAATTATTGGTTACAGAAAATTAAAAAAAGTGTGGAGGTAAATATTTAAGAAGGTAGAATAATATTTACTATCTTAAGTATGCAGAAGATGAGCTTAGACAAGAAGGAAGGTTGACCTGTGCTAGAAGGAGGGGAATAATGTTAGCAAAGTTGCGAGAGCATCCGCTGGCCTCAGCCAGTTTCCGCCACTTTTGGTTAAGCCAGTTCATAACCACCTTTGGTAACTCCTTTTCCGGGGTGGCTTTAACTTGGCTGCTTATGGAGTTGAGTGACTCCACTATTTCGCGCGGCATTACTCTAGCCCTAAGCATGTTGCCTAATCTACTACTGACACCGGTAGCCGGGTCTGTTATCGATCGCTTTAGCCGTCGGCGCATGTTGATTATCTCTGACCTGATTCGTTGTGCGATCGATC
This sequence comes from Bacillota bacterium, assembly GCA_029781045.1. Taxonomy (GTDB): domain Bacteria; phylum Bacillota; class UBA994; order UBA5500; family UBA5500; genus UBA5500. Next base: position 7,632 of record JAKOXL010000037.1, read on the forward strand.
TGCTACTGGTCCTTGTCCTCCTGACAAGGTCGGTGACCGTTTTGCATATCTATACTTTCTCGTTTCTACACTCGTTGGCCCGCGTCTTCTACAATCCCTGCCTTACTGCCTTCTTACCTACTCTGGTGCCTCGCCCGCAACTGCCTCAAGCCAATAGTGCCCAAGATCTGATCATGCGTGTGGCCATGATGGTGGGCCCGGCTGTTGGCGGCATAGCCTATTCCAAGCTAGGCGCGCCTGCCGTCATTGGTGTGGAGGCTTTAACTCTCTTGGCCTCCGCTTTCCTGCTAACAATGATTCGCGTAGAGGAGAAGATCCTACCCCGAGGCCAGAGTGCGTCAATGCGGGAGCAACTGGCTTCTGGCTGGGCCTATGTGCGTCAAAACAGCTGGATAATCTACCAAACTTCAGCCATGTTGCTGGTGAATATGTCTAATATCGTTTTCAACATAGTTTGGCCCTTAATTCTTAAGAATCAGCTATTCTTTGGCCCTGAGGAGCATGGATTGTTAGATTCGGTCAGTTCTTTTGCCTCCATCATTACCGCCATGTTGCTGACTGGCTTTGTGCTGCGCTTCAGCAAGAAACAAGTGCTGGTGCTTTCCCTGGCCGGCAGTGGCCTATTCACCTTAGGGCTAATGTACAGTCGTAGCCTGTTTATGGTGGTATTCTTTATCGCCGCCATCGGCATTACCCGGCCCGCGTTGGCCGTGTCCAACACCTCCATATATCAGGCGGCCGTTCCTTCTGAGTATATGGGGCGGGTGGCCGTCTTTCGTAGTTTCATCACCCAGAGTTTGGTACCCATTGTCAGTTTGGCAACTGGTGCCTTTGGCGACACGGTTTCATATAATACCAGCCTCTTCATAGCCGGTGCCATGCTCCTGGCCTCATCATTACTTGTCTACTTTAAGGTTAATGTTGAAGAGGAGTCAGAAACGACGGTGCAAGCCGCTTAGTAGGGGAGGGATTGTATGAGTGAAAAGGCCTTCTTGATCGTAGACGTAGGCAGCACCACCACCAAGGCTATTCTGATTGAACGAGGAGAGGATGGCTACCGGGTGACCCAGCGGGGCGAAGCTCCCACCACAGTGGAAAAACCCGATGAAGACGTGATGGTGGGGGTTCGTAATGCTATTAGCCAAATCAGTCGACCTCTGGAGACAACCCAGTTCCTAGCCACCAGTAGTGCTGGAGGGGGGTTGCAGGTAATCGTCTGCGGACTTTCCAAGTTCGTAACTGCCGAAAGTGCAGAGAGGGCAGCTTTGGGAGCGGGTGCAATCATAATGGACGTCTTCTCTGCCGATGACGGCCGTAGCCTCTTTGAGCAGATGGAAGCCCTGCGGCGGGCCAAGCCCGATATGGTGCTCTTGGCTGGGGGGATCGATAGGGCTATCAACGTGGACTTTATCATCGAGTTTTGCGATTTACTGAACTCCACCCGCCCAGTTCCCCGCTTTGGTCAGGGCCATTCGTTGCCGGTCATCTATGCCGGGTGTCCCAACGGCCGTCCCCTGGTACAGGATACGCTTAGCGAAGGTTTCGACCTTCATATAGTTCCCAACCTGCGGCCAGATTTGGATGAGGAGAACCTGGAACCAGCCAGGGATGCTATTCACGATGTCTTTCTCACCCATGTTATGGCTCAGGCACCAGGGTACCCGAAGCTGAAGGAAAGCGTTAGTCAGCCAGTAATGCCTACACCGCTGGCGGTGGGACGCATCATGACCCGCTTGGCGGAGCGTGACAATATAGAAATCGTAGGGGCCGACATTGGAGGTGCCACCACCGATATCTTCTCCGTTTTAGAGGGAGAGTTTCATAGAACCGTAAGTGCTAACCTGGGCATGAGCTATAGCATTGGCAACGTGCTGCTGTTGGCAGGGATGGAGAACATTATGCGTTGGTTGCCCATTAGCGTTGATCAGGACTGGCTGCAGGATAGAATCATGGATAAGTTAGTTTTCCCGACCACTGTTCCTGCCACCATTCTGGATTTGCTGCTGGAACAGGCCTTGGCTCGGGAAGCCTTACGTCTGTCGCTGGAACATCATGTTTCCTTGGTGAAGTCGATCAACAAGGCACCTAGTGGCATACGCAGGGCCCTGCTTACTCAAAATGCCCAAGCTATTGTCACGAGGCAGAGGCAGCAGTTGCTGGATATGAGGCGCATCAGCCTAATCGTGGGTAGCGGCGGCGTGCTATCCCATGCTCCACGCCGGGCCCAGGCTGCCGCCATGCTGATAGACGCCTTTGCCCCGTTGGGCTATACCTTCTTAGCCGTTGATAGTATCTTTATGATGCCTCATCTAGGGGTGCTCTCGGAAAGCGAGCCGGAGATTGCCTTGCAGGTGCTGGAACGGGATTGCTTTGTGCCCCTGGGCCCCTGTGTGAGCCTGATCTCGGCGCAAGGTGATGAGCTAGGTGCAATTGCGGCCCGCTGCAGCTTGCGAACCGCAGAGGGGGCGCGCGAGGCCGAGGTTCGTCGGGGTGAGGTGCTCACTTGGCCCTTGCCAAGAGATGAAAAGGCGATGCTGCGTGTGGAGGCTGCCGCCGGCTTTGACTTTGGCGCGGGACCTGGGCGTGTATGGGAGCGAGAGGTTAGAGGCGGTGTAGTAGGCGTGATAATCGACGCCCGTGGTCAGTGGGGAGACGAGCTTTCCCTTTCTGCACAGCAGGCCATGACTAAGCAGACTCTGCTTTCTTTAGGCGCCTTTACGGAAGACGAACTGGAGGAGAGTGCAGAGGAGGTGGCCCATCTTGCCCGCTAGGTTTATTACTCGTACGCGCCTACTGCCATATCACGGTACAGTGAAGGCGCGAGAAGGCGATTGGGTACGTGCCACCGATGTGGTGGCAGAGCTTGACTATGTGCCCGGCGTCTTGGCAAAAACCCAAATAGCCAGCCAATTGCACATACCACCAGGGCAGTTATCTGCCCACATGCTTTGCTCCGTAGGAGATAGAGTTGAACAGGGAGAACCGTTGGCCACTTCTATTATTTTTGGGGAAGCCAAACAAGCCTTGTCTACGGTCAGTGGCTATGTTGCTCTTATTTCCAACAGCCAAGGCATGGTATACGTGCGACAACCGGTCCCGGCCAGCGACAATGAGCCAGTAGTCATCGATCTGGTGAAAGAAATGAAGATCTCGAAACTGGCCCTTATTCCTGCTCTTCGGGTGCGGCCTGGGCGCATAGTCACCCCCGGGCAGGTACTGGCGATGACCCAAGAGGTAAAGCCTAGAGTGGTGGTTTCCCCCATCTATGGCCGAGTCGAGTCTTACAGCGATGGGATACTGACCATCATGCCTATGTGGGCTCGCACAACTCTTAATGCTTACCTCACGGGGAGGGTGAAACGAGTGATACCGGGGCAGGGAGTGGAGGTGCAGGCCTATGCGCACGTTGTCACCGGCGTTTATGGAGTGGGTTCCGAAAGTGGTGGCGAACTCATGCTGGCCGCTGACGCGGGGGAAGAGCTTTCACCTGCTGCAGTAACTGAACAGTGGCGAGGGAAAGTCGTGGTAGCTGGTCGAACGGCCTCGCTGGAGCTCTTGCAAGCCGCTGCTGAGATGGGGTGTGCCGGTATGGTGCTTGGGCATTTGGGTTTCAACACGCTATCGAAGTATGTTGGGCTTTACAGCCGGCCTGGGGTAGCAGGTGAAGACGAGGTAGCTATGCCGATAATGCTGACGGAGCGCTTTAGCCCCGCTGCCATGGAGAAGACTCGCTGGCAGGAGTTGGCCAGCTTACAGGGACGCTATGCGTCAATGAGCGGTAGAACCCAGATCAGGGCCGGATTAGTGCGCCCAGAAGTTGTAGTGTGTGAAGATGATTGGCCGCAGCATACCTGTGACAGCAGTGAGCTGGTATCGGGAGTGGTACAGGTGGGGGATTTGGTGCGCATCATAAGAAGCCCCTATTTGGACCAAGTGGGGCGTGTGGTTAGGTTGCCCCAGGAGCGTCAGGTAATTGCTACGGGTTCTCGGCTGAGAGTGGCAGAGGTGGCTCTTGCTGATAGAGTAATAGTCGTGCCTGTTGCCAACCTGCGTAAGCTGGAAGGAGGGAGCGCTCAATGAGCGATGAAATCCTAGCGGGTCTGGTGATGAGAGATCTAGCTGCCGGTGGTGTAGAGCTGGATGCCAGTGGCCAGCGGATGTTTCGCCTTTTGCTGTCCAGCAAGAGGGTGGGAGCTATACCTTTTCCAGATAGCAATGGGGCGCTTCTTGCTATAACCGATGAAGTACAGGCGGCTATAGGTGCAACGGCCGAAAAACTGGTTGGGCCGTTGCAGGAGTTGCGACAAGTGTGGCAGCCTGTGGCAGGGGACGGTGTATGGGAACAGGTGGCACCAAGCCTGGTGGTTGGCTGGCTGCTGAGCCATGTGGGTGCTCTTCAGCTTCTGAAGGCTCTAGGGCTGTCGGCGGCTGCAGTGGACCTTGTTTCCGAGGATCTAGAGTCTGGTGTGGTGTTGAGTTTCTTTCGAGTGAGCGAAGCCAATGGGGTAGCCCATCTTCTAGGGGGCCCTTACGAGAGTGGGTGGCTGGTTCGGCAAGTGCTCAAGCTGCCACTTGTTCTCGCCACGTTAGGTAGTGCTGATGCAGATGGGGAGTTAATATCTTATACCACTGAGCCGTTACGACTGCTAAACGCCTTTGTGGAAGAGAATCGTAGGGCCTTCTATCCTAGCACCTATCGTTTGACACTACCCATCCTTTCACCGGCCTCTTTGCAGCGTGTAGACGAGCACCTAGCTACGATCAGCCGACTAATGGCGGCTGAGTGGCCGAAGCTGATCAATCTCTTTGATAATACCGACACGACTCCCGGGCAATGGCTGCGTCTTTTTAGCTATTGTGTAGGTAAGATGACCAACATTTGGCTGCAGGAGCAGCTGTTGCCGCCGGTAGTGCCTTTAGAGCCAGACCAGAGAGTAGGTCTGTTCCGCAGGCGGAAGCCCCGATCAGGAAAGCCACCCTGTGGCCTCTGTTTCTGGCGGGATGTTGATGCACTGTGGGAGCTTGGTATGGAATTAGCAAAATAGAGGGGAAGTGCTCGCGCCTCTATTTATGGGGCGCGGGTTTTCTTTGTTGCAAACATGTAAAATTACGATAGGCTAAAGAGGGGAATCTCACCCGGGTAGCGTATAGGATTAATAGTTAGTTATGTCAATCCAATTTGTCTAAGGGTGGTTATATGAGTCGATCGTTGGCTGTTTGCTGTATAGTGCTGATGATTGCCACGGGCTGCGCTCGCCAACCCCTGAGCCCTACAGAGCCAATGGTCTCATTCCCGGAGAGACTCACTATGGAGTTGGATAATCGTACCGACGTCTCTGTAGTCAGCGTGGTTTGGAAGCAGAACTTGAATGGCAATTGGCAGGTGTTTGAGCATGTCCTCACCAATCATCCGCAAGGACTGGTGTTCGGTTACCTAGATCGGCAAGACGCGAAAGCCGTATTCACCCGTGCTGTTCTTGACCCTGCAACGGGGAACGTCTTGCAGCAGAGGGTTTTAGAGCGACTTAACGCCTATTGTTCTTGGTCTGATGCCATTCTACACACGGAAGCTGGGGAGATACATCTGGAAACCGAAGGTGGTCCTCTAGTACTGGTTAACCTGCCGCAGGCCGAAGGGTGGCTCCACTGCTTGCAGCGGGAAGATGGCTTGGTGCTTTTGGGTTATGATTTGGAGGGCCGCTTTATAACTTATCTTGATGAACTGGGAGAAACCCGCTGGACCTTTCGCCCCGAGCGGCGCGGCCCCAGGGAGATTTATGTGTTGGAGACCTATGGTTCGCGGGAGAGGTTGATCGATTTGGGAAATGGCTTGCTGGGAGCCTATGGTCCCAGCATTCGGGGTCTGTTAGCGCTCGATGCCCAAACAGGTCAGCTAGTTTGGGAATACCATATCCCCATAGAGGACCGCATCTGTTCCGTCGCTGTGAGCGACGATGGTATTTGGGTAGGAGGTCTCAGTTATGACTATGGCGGTGTTGTGGCTCTGCTAGCGCCCGATGGAACGGTGTTGCGAGAGCTAGAACACTCGGCACCAGTGGTTGCCATAGGGGCCCTAAGCGAGAAGGCCTGTTGGTTTATGGCCGGTTGGGGGCCTGAAGGGGAAAATAGGGTTTACCTACTGGAAAATGATAGACTGGCCCAAGAAGTATTGGGTGGGATTGAGTTTGGGCCTGTACCCCAGATAGACAGCTCATTGCTTTTCGTAGATGGCTCTAAAGGGATACTCTACTGCTGGCGGCCGGGGCAAGCAGCCGAGGCCTACGAGCTCCCCTTCAACGAGGGCTCCAGTGGCGTGCAAATGCTTGGTGCCCGCGATGACAAGCTGATACTTCGATACAAGAGCGAGGTCTATGCTGTTACGTTAGGAAACTGAAGAACTGACCGTGGCGCGCTTTGGGTCTTTACTGAACTTGCGCGTCCTTTTTGTGTAACGAAATCAGAAACTCTACGTTAGCAGGAATCTGAGATTGAAGAAGGAAGTAATTCTGTGTGCGATGCTATGGTCTTCGTACAGGCTCGAAATCTCAGGCAGTAGAGGAGGTTAGTACCACTTGTTAGCAATTACCAACGCCAAGATCTATACCGTGACCAACGGTGTGATCGAACAGGGTAGTATTCTTATGGTAAACGGCAAAATAGCCGCCCTCGGACCAACCATTGATATCCCGGCCGAGGCGCAGATTGTTGACGCTAAAGGCGCTATTGTCACTCCGGGTCTCATTGACGAACACACCCACGTGGGTGGTTGGGAAGAGGGTTTAGGCTGGGAAGGGGCCGACTTCAACGAATCCACCAGCCCGGTTACACCCCATGTCAGCATCCTTGACGGCATCAACCCGGCTGATGTAGGCTTCGCCGACGCCCGTAAGGGTGGGGTAACCACAGTTCAGACTATGCCCGGTTCCAGCAATATTATTGGTGGTCTGATGCTGGCCATGAAGACCAGTGGCACCATCGTAGATAAAATGGTGCTGAAATATCCTACGGGAATGAAGGCGGCTCTGGGTGAGAACCCGAAGAACACCTTTGGTAGTAAAGGTAAGGCGCCGACCACGCGCATGGGTGCAGCGGCCCTTCTGCGCGAGGCATTGCTCTCGGCCCAGCAGTATGTAGCCAAGCGGGAGCGGGGCGATAAGGATTGGAAGTTTGATGCCAAACTAGAGAATATGGCCAAAGTAATCCGCAGGGAGATTCCGTTGCGCATTCATGCCCATCGGGCCGATGATATTCTCACTGCCATTCGTATCGGCCAAGAGTTCAATATCGACTTCACCATCGAGCATTGCACAGAAGGTCACCTCATAGCCGAAGAGATTGTGAAGCACAATGTTCCCGTCTGTGTCGGCCCAGCCGTTTGGCGTCGAGCCAAGGTGGAGACAAAGAACATTTCACCTACTACCGCAGGCGTGATAGCCCGGGCTGGTGGCAAAGTAGCCATTATTACTGACCACAACATTGTTCCCCAGCACTACTTCCGCATTGCCGTTGGGCTATGCATCCGTGAAGGAATGCCGGAGGAAGAAGCCTTGAGGGCCGTCACCATCACACCAGCCGAGATAATTGGTGTGGCCGATCGGGTTGGCAGTTTGGAAGTAGGCAAGGATGCAGATGTGGTCATGTGGTCCGGCGATCCCTTTGAACCCCTTACCCATTGCCTTATGACCGTAATCGACGGTGAGATCGTGTACAAGCGGGAGGAGGGCAATCAATGATGAAAGCATTTGTTAATGCAACAATACACCCGATAGGGACTCCTTCTATAGATCAGGGCACTCTGCTGATTGACGGCGCTAAGATTGTGGCTGTTGGGTCTGATGTGGAGATACCAGCAGGTGCCGAGATAATCGACTGCAGCGGCCGCGTTATTCTGCCTGGATTTGTGGACACCCACACCCATGTGGGCCTATGGGGTGAAAGCGAAGGGCAAGCCAGTTACGATGGCAATGAGAGTGGTAATCCTATCACCCCGCATGTACGGGCTCTCGATGCCATTAACCCGCGGCATATTAGCTTTGCCGATGCCCGTATGGGCGGCGTTACCACCGTTCAAGTCACTCCTGGCTCAGCCAATGCCATCGGCGGTCAAATGTGTGTGATCAAGACAGCGGGCAACATTATCGATGAGATGATTCTGGCTCCCTATAACGGTATGAAAGCTGCCTTGGGAGAGAATGTGAAGAACTCTTATGGTAATATGCGGGGCGTTTTCCCACGTACCCGTATGGGAATTGCAGCGGCTATTCGCGGTGCCCTTTATGAGGCCAAGGCTTATCAAGAGAAGCGAGCCAAAGATCCCAATGCGGATGTGGACCTACGCTGGGAGCCTTTGGTACAGGTGTTAGAAGGCAAGGTGCCTCTGAGGGTGCACGCCCACCGAGCCGATGATATTGTGACAGCCGTACGCTTAGGAGAAGAGTTCGGTATCAAGATCCAGATCGAGCATGGAACTGATGCCGCAACAGTGGCCGATTTCCTGGCCGAAAAACAAATCCCGGTCAATCTAGGCCCTTCCTTCTGGAATCGGGCTAAGGTGGAGACGCAGGCCATCTCCTTTGAGACGGCGGGAATCTTGGAGAAAGCAGGCGTGTCGGTGAGCTTAATCTCCGACCATCCCTTTTTCCCGATTCAGTATGTCAGCGTGGCTATCGCCATGGCCCATGCGGCTGGCATGAGTGCTGCTGGTGCCCTGCGGGCCTACACTCTGGGGGCAGCGGAGCACATCGGCGTAGCCGATCGCGTTGGTAGCCTGGAACCCGGCAAGGATGCCGACTTCACCATTTGGGATGGCTGTCCTTTCCGCATTCGCAGCCACATCTTGGAGACCTATATTAACGGTGAGGTTGTATATCGCCGCGACTAACAGTGCGAAGCGGGGCCATTGCGATAGAGGGTGGGTACACTCTGATCATGGTCGGTTGGAGAGCAAAGAATAAGGGGCTGTTTTGCGACAGCCCCTTATCTGTATTATCTGCATCAAGGCAGATTGTCCAACGGGAAGTCTCCTTAGTATGTAGGATGAACTGGCATGCTGGTTTTGGAATGGGATTCTTGCAGCAAGCGGAGGTGCAGCGCCCGCATTGCCATGCCTGCACCGTTAATTGGCAAAGGCCCAGGCGATACGGATTGCCGCCCTTGTGGCCGCATCAATTATCTCCGGGTTCAGGTTTTCATAGGTATCCGTTGGTTTATGCAAGTGGGGGTGTTCTTCTCCTAAGTTCCCCCAGACCAGCGTGATAGCCGGGATACTGCGCATGGTGAAGGCCATGCTATCCACACCACCAGCCAGACGGTCCTCAATGCTGGCCTTAACTCCACTAGCGGTGGCTTCTTCCAGAGCCTTTTCCGCCCAAGTCTTGTTACCTTTGAAACGGCTATCATAGATCACCAAAGTGTCACCACTGGCACCGGCGATCACATCCAGATTTAGCAAAACTACCTTGTTGGCCAGCTTTTTCTCTGCCAGATATTGAGCCAGTACCTGACTTCCTATCAGCCCCTTTTCTTCTGCACCAAAGAGCACAAAGACCACACTGTACTCCGGGGTTAGCCCACTTTGGCTGAAGACCCGCGCTATCTCCAGAACGGCGGCTGTACCCACCGCATTATCATCAGCACCCGGATGCAGTACGCCATCAATAATGCCGATATGGTCATAATGGGCGCCAATCAGCACGTACTTGTCGCTGTTTTTGCCTGGCAACACGGCGATGATATTCTCCGCCGGTTCATCACTGCTGGGGATAGGGAAAGCTTGCCTGTAGTCGCTTAATCCGGCCTCGTGCCAAGGCTGGAGGCCAAAGGACTGGAGTAGGTCGATTATGTAATCGCCGGCCAAATCTTCATACTCGGTGCCCGCCTCGCGGCCACCGAAGGTCTCGCTGGTCAAGTCCTTGACCCAGGACATCATCTGTTCCTGCTGGTATACCTCGAGTAGAAGGGCTATTTCGTTCTCCGGCACGTCAGCCCCTGGGCGGTAGGTAAATAGGGGCTGACAGCCAGCAAAGGAAAAGAACACCAGCATGAGTAGGGCCAATAATCGGACCCATGTTAGTCTGCGTAACCTATCCAAAGCAATTCCTCCTATGGATGATTTAGAAGCCGAACAGGTAAACCCCTATTCGGCTCATGCGCTGTTAAGGTAGCTCTACTTCTCTTGTCACAGTGCCACCGCGCTGGGAAATGAGATGAATAGTCACTTTCCGCCCCGCTTCCGCATCAGCTTTTACAGTCCAGCGCACGCGTCGGGACCCCTGGGCGGGGCTGCCGATTCCCCAGCGTACGTTGTAAACTGCCGAGTAACCAGCCAGATGCCCGATTTCCTGCCTAGCTTCACAGTTAACCAGTGTCATGCCCGGTGTCAGTTGCAGATGCACTGTGTCGGGCCGTACCGCCTTGTGCTTTAGCGCCATCTGGCTGATATTGGTAGGTAAGTAGCCGTGATTGGATACCACCGTATTGATATCATAGACCCCGGGGGCGACTTCTTTTACTTCCACCTCATCAATAGCTACTTCAGGCAGGGCCAGAGCATAGTTGATGGCAAACTGGTTGATCTTATGACACTCGGCTTCCAGCAAGTGACGCGGCGGGTTCTGGCGGAACTCTTTCATGGGGTAGCCGCCAATCTCCACTTCGCCCAGTTGTGGGTGCTGGAACTTGCGCCAGCGCACAAAACCGCGGCCACCCAGCTCTCGGTCGGACCAGCGTAAAATGGCTTCATCCAGTTGACGTCTCTCTTCTGGTGTCATGCGGCGTCTTTGCTTTTCTTTCATCTCCGGTGCAGCCCGTCCTACCAGATCCCAGAGCTCGGGGGTGAAGGCGAAAAGGCCTAGCTGTTCATAGCACCAGTCGTCTAACACGCCCGACCAAACGTCGCCATAGCAACAGACCACCGGGTAGCCGGTAACATCGGTGCCCATTTTGCCGATAATCTCATACATCAGGGCATCATTGCCGGGGAAGTCCTTATCGGGCATGGTGCTGTGGGGCCGGAAGAGTACACCACCGGTAGTATGATAAAGCAATACGCCAGCAATGTTCTTGCGCTTACAGATAAACTCCACCTGATTGCGGGTCTCCGGTTCGGAAAGGGGATAGGGGCCGGAACCAGGGGTGAGGGGGCTATAGCCTGCCGGGAAGTTGCGGTTCAGATCAAGACCATACTTGGTAGTGGCCATATCAAAGGGCCAGCGGGCTTCCGATAACAACTTACCCTGCTCATCCCGCAACATACCCTCGTTGAAGAGGTGATAGAAGGGGCCTTCCAAGTCCCAAGGAGTGCGTTGTACCATGAGGCGGTCGTCGATGGGATCCACTTTCCAAGCGCCGCGGGCGTCGTCTCGCACTCGCATTTGCAGGATTTGGCCGTCGCCATCCACATCCTCCGGATGTAGACCGGGTGGATCTTCCTCTTGCCGCCAATCGGGATAAGGCCGTACACTGCTGCGTAACGAGGTGGGAGTGGTGAGATAGAGTTCAGCCCCATCAGGGTTGACACGCGGTATAATATAGAAGGTACGCTTGTCAAGCAGTTTCTTGACCCGCGGGTCAGTCTCGTAGTTGCCGACCAGATAGTCGATGAGATAAAGGCAAGCCATGGAGCCAGTGACTTCGCCGGCATGGATATTGCCATCCACATACATGGCCGGCTTGTGATCGGCGGGGCCGGTAGCCCGGTTCGTAATGGTCATTGCCCAGACATCACGCCCCTCATAGCTCTTACCGAAGGACTCTAGACTACAGAATTCCGGGTAGCATTGGGGATATTGGTGCAGGATTTCTGTCAGTTTGTCGTAGGTGTAATACTGGTTAAACTCGACAGCTACTTTGCTCAAGATGATCGCCTCTCTTTTTATGATAGGTTGGAGCCGATGGTACCATAACTACACTTAATGCGTGCTAGGTTCACCTTATTGGTTATTCGCGGCGGGAAGTGTTTATTCCTGCGGTTCTGCGCTCCGGAACAGGTGCAGAAATGGAAAGGAGGATCCTCGTATGGAAAGGGAACATCGTTTGCGAGAGGCCATTTGTTGGGCGGGGCGTCGCCTTTATGAACAGGGTTTTGCTGCCGCCAATGACGGCAACATTTCAGCGCGGATGGACGATAACAGCATTCTGACTACGCCAACGGGAGTTAGCAAGGGGGAGCTGACTCCAGAGATGCTAGTGTTGGTGGATGCTAGTGGCAAAGTATTGGCGGGGGAAGGGAGGCCCTCCAGCGAGTTGGTCTTGCATCTCCGGGTTTATGCCCGCCGTCCTGATGTGAAGGCCATTGTGCATGCCCATCCGCCCTATGCCACCAGCTTCGCCGTGATTGGACGCCCCTTAGACGAGCCGCTAATCGCTGAAGCCATTGTGCACGTGGGCCCTGTGGCCTTAGCTCCTTATGCCACCCCGGGAACAGAAGAGCTGCCCGACTCTATAGAGCCTTTTTTACATAACCACAATGCTTTGTTGTTATCTAACCACGGCGCCCTCACCCTAGGCCCCGATATCAAGACCGCCCAGTTCCGCATGGAAAGCTTGGAATTCTACGCTAAGATAACGGCATTGAGCCATCAGATAGGTACGCCTAGGCCACTGGCGGCTGAAGCTATAGACCGCCTCCGACAGCTGTAAAGCTCTGGAACGGGAAAGAAAACTACCCCGCCAAGGAATCTTGGCGGGGTAGTTCTATCAGTCTATATCTTTTGGTCGGGGAAGATCATGCCATTGGCCAGGTTCTTGGCATGGGCTTCTGCCTGTAGACGCTGCAAGGTAGTCTCCCATTCAGCCCGAGTTGTTTCTGGCTGCTTCGGGAAGGAGTCCCATTCGGCAAAAAGCAGTTCGATCTCCTGGTCGCTCATGGCTGGTCGCAGCAGACGCATTCGCGATGCCCGGTCATGGATGATAGTGGCAAAAGAGTCGCCAAGACGGATGGGAGCGGTAGTTCCAGCCTCATTCCACTTGGCGTAAATGTGATGATGCTCGCCAGCACAGGATGTACATTGAGTAATGCGGTCCAGTATGGGTGGCAGAGCCTCATGGTCCAAAGTGGTTTTGCCCTTTATTTCAACTTCCGTTACCAGTAGAAGGCCGCCACAGCGGGGACAACGGGGAGCGAGATAGAGAGCATAGAAGTCGCGAAAATAGACGGAGAAGAGGCTGAGGGAAATGAGCAAGAAGACGACTGCTAAGAGTCCCAAGCCCCAATGGTAAATGCCCCAGCGATTGCTGAAGAAGAGATAGATGAGGGCAGCGAGAAACACCAAGGAAGACGCAACCAGCATAAAGACTGCCTTAGTTTTGGCCGCTCTATACACCAGTACTAACCTCCCTTCCAGTGAAGTACAAGCTCTGGACGGCTCTCTTGGTGGTGGGTGTAATAGCACCCTTTATTAATAATAGTTGGCCACTGCTGGATATAGGTCCTGTCTCTATTCATAATATCCGATTCCTACAAGAGGAGTGCGATGCATACGCTTTCGCTAGACAGAAGGGTCGTGGCACTGTTTCCGACCCTATTCTTCGTTGCCCTATTGCACTTTAGGGGCAGGAAAGAAGAACTTCATAGCTAATATAAATATCAGCTTCTCTAAATTCCCTACAAGGAGTGAGACGAGTAGTATGGCAACTCTCATCAGGAATGGCAAGATCTACACGATGGCCGGGCCGGTTATTGAAGGCGGCAGCATTCTAATTGAGAATGGCAAGATCACCGCCGTTGGAAAAGACGTTAAGGCTCCGGCTAATGCCACCGTTGTTGATGCGGAAGGTCGCATGGTGATCCCGGGCATGATCGACGCCCACAGCCACCTGGGCATGGTGGAAAGCGCCATCGGTGCTGAAGGCTCTGATGGCAACGAGTCTACTGCACCGAATACTGCTCAACTACGGGCTATTGATGGAATCAATCCCATGGACGTAACCTTTGAAGAAGCCCGTAACGTAGGCATTACCCTGGTGGCCACTGGTCCCGGCAGTGCCAACGTAATAGGTGGCACCTTTGTGGCCATCAAGACTGTAGGTGTCTGCGTCGACGATATGGTGGTAAAGGATCCGGTGGCCATGAAATGTGCCTTTGGCGAGAACCCCAAACGGGTTTATGGCAGTCAGCGCAAGATGCCGGCTACCCGTATGGGTACGGCGGCCATTTTGCGCGAAGCCTTGTATAAGGCTAAACAGTATATGGAGGCCAAGGAGCGCGCTGGCGACGACCCTAGCAAGATGCCTCAGTTTGATTTACAGAAGGAAGCACTTATCCCTGTCCTACGCCGTGAGATTCCACTCAAAGCCCACGCCCATAGGGCCGACGATATCTTCACCGCCATTCGTATTGCCAAGGAGTTCAATGTGCGCCTAACGTTAGACCATTGCACGGAAGGTCATTTAGTGGCTGAGCGCTTGGCCGCCACGGGCATTCCTGGCATTGTCGGTCCCAGTTTTGGACATCGCAGCAAGTTCGAGCTAACCCATAAGTCCTTTAAGACAGCAGCCGCTCTCTCTCAGGCCGGCATGAAGATTGCCCTTACCACTGATTCGCCGGTAACCCCGCTCCATACTTTGCCGCTCATGGCTGGTATGGCAGTGGAAGCTGGTATGGACGAAATGGAGGCTCTTAAGGCCATCACCATCAATGCAGCAGAGATTATCGAGGTGGCCGACCGAGTGGGTAGCATCGAAGTAGGCAAGGATGCGGATATTGTTATCTATGACGGTCATCCCTTCGAAATCAGCGGCAAGGCCTGGAAAGTATTCATCGACGGACGGGTAGTGTACTCCCGCTAAAAGGTACGAAAGAGAAGCACGTCCGGCAGAAGAAGTGCGGCTATGGGGCCGCGGTCATACGCAGCTGAGCTTATCCCAGCAAAAGTTGGGTGCTGGCGCCTAGTATGACGACTGCCCTTTGGAACACTACGAAAAGAAGGGAGCTGTCTTGTGAAGTGCACCCCAGATGTTAGACACCGATCTAGCATTTGGAGGTGCATTTCTTTTGACCAAGTTCAGTAGGGAGTTTCGCCTAAGGTTAGTGTTGGAAGTAGAAGGTGGACAGTCTCTAACATCTGTTGCACGTAGGTATGGGGTTGGGAGAACCACCCTGCAGAACTGGTTTCTTCGCTATCAGGCTGGC
>JAKOXL010000008.1 GCA_029781045.1 Bacillota bacterium
TCCATTACCAACCCCATGTATGATCTTGTTGGCGCTGGCCCACTCAATATAGGGCAAGTAGTAGGCTCCACTCTTCACATCAGTAAAGCTGCTCTGCCTGTAACCGCTCACGTCCGCATTAGCCAGCCGTCCGATGGCAGTAACGAACATGCCTCTCGTCATGGCCATATCGGGGCTGAAGGTGTTGTTGGCAGTACCAACCAGTAGGCCGCGGCTGGCCACATAGTTGATATCTCCTTTAGCCAGTGCCCGGCAGTGTCGGTAAAGGAAGTACTAGTCTGCTTGTAACCCACGCCATAGGTGCCCGCATTAGTGGCGGCGAAACGCAGTACCTGTTCCTCGGCGTAATAGACCGAATCAAGGAGCCAGACTACCCTTCCCTTTTCGTCTACGAAAACGGCTTGGACATTCTCTGCCTTGTCGTCGGCACCGAGTGCGTAAGGCATGCTGACCGTAATGCTGCCGGCACCAAGACCTTGCACTTCAAGGGCGTCAGCGCCCTGCAAACGTAGTGTGAGAGCGGGCCGTGAGCCGATAGCCTTTTGCGCACTACTGCTGCTCAAACTATTGCCAGTTCCCTGGGCAACGGTTATCTTAACATCGCCTTGGGCCTGACGGTTGATGGCCTGCATAGCAGCCGCATCGAAACTGATTGCCAGGTTCCAAGGTACCAACACCTCGGTGCTCACCAGTCCCTTGACCGCGATACTGTTTTGCACAGTCTTGGGCAAGTTGATGGTGAAACTGGTGACAGGCTGGCTGCCCGTGTTGATACGCAACACCACTGCTACACCGTTTTGCTCCTTACCGCTCTTCTGGGCTTCTGCCAGTGCCTTATTATAGGCGGCAGCGATCACTTCTTCAGTGATGCTGACCGTAGCGTTACCGTTATTGTCTACCGTAGCAGCAACCTCGACTTCTGCCCGGGTGGGGGCATTAGGTTGCTGCGGCGTTGGGGGAGTAACGATAACGGTGCTTGCCTCGTCACCCGTGTTTCCGCCCGGATTCTGTCCGCCCGATCCCCCTCCTGGTGTATCGGCGCCACCAGAACCGCCGCTGCCCCCTGAGCCGCCGGGGTTAGTCACCGTCAAGGTGCCATTCGTATATGTTATCGCGTAGCTGTCACTGTTCTGCACCATACCGCCAGTAATGCTGATCTCGAAGCTACCAGCCACCTTGCCGTCAGTTGCTGCAGATAAGGTTGGCGCGCTAATCAACGTATCACCGTTCACCAGACCAGTAACTTTGTAGGTAAGAGCTGGCAAAGATTTGCCCTTTTTCATGCTCTTGTCTTCTGCCTGAAAGACAAGAGCCTTTCTGCTTACATTCACCGTATAGCTGGCTGTAGTCTCCGCGTGGGTAGCAGTCTCCGCAGCTGTAGCTGTGATGGTGGCACTGCCAGCGCCCACGATAGTCACTTCACCGGTAGCTGAATCAACCGTCACCACAGAAGTGTTGCTACTAGCGTAGGTTACTACGCCATCTACATCTACAGCTATTTCAGATAACGGATTGGAGAACCTGTCGCCACCATAGGTCTTGTTAACACTGCCGACTACATAGTAGATCGCCTGTGGTGTCCTAAAATTAGCGGCCACAACAATGTCGAAGTCATTGTAGTTGATAGCGCCCGTCACTGGTATGGTTATCGCACTAGTCTTTCCTGCACTGCCTGCCGGGGCCGTAAAGGTCAACTTATCTCCCGTAATACTCATATCGGTTATTGCGACTACGTCATCAGCAGTTGGCGTGCCGTAACTAGCCCCTTCCGGTATTGCAGGGAGGGATACCTCTGTTTCACCTTCAAGAACGGAGAGGTCTGCGGATTTTATACCTGGATAGCTAACCTTTACGTAGCTTCCCAGCTCCAGCTCGCTCACAGCCAAATACCCATCACTTTCTTCAATATCCACAGTCACCGTATAAGTACCTGCATTAACGGGCGCAATAATACTTCCATTGAGCGATACCGAATTATGCTCCCTCATATCGAATGCGTTGGAGAACGCCATACAAGCCTGCTTACATATAGCAGACCGCAATGAACGTCAGATCAAACTGCGCATCTACTCGAAGAATAATAAGCTGTGCATCGATGTTCGCAACAGCTACCAAGCAGAACCCGTGTTCCATCAGGGTCTACCCGTAGCAGAAAAACCGGGTCATGGCATTGGCACCAGAAGCATGGCACGTATCATAGAAAAGCATGGCGGTGTGTTCCAGTTTTCCGTCCAGGATGGCTGGTTTATATTTCAGGCCACTACATAAGCCCTGGCATTCGCACAAAGATATTGAGACGTCGTTTCTACACCTTCGCCTGTCACCGCCTGCCAGACTAATCACCATATCCAAGGGACCATATACCTCAACCGGCGAGCAGCGTCGAACGAATTCCAGGATTCGACAGATTTCTCCGCAGGAGTATACCAGTAGAAGTAGAATGAGTGAATCAGCAGAATCTTTACGCCGATGCATGTATTAAGATTTGGAGGTTATGGCAGGTGCGTAGGGACGGTTTTGGTTTTAATGCGGAGCTTGGTTTTGATTGCTTGGAGATGACGCCTGAAGCAACCCTCTATTCGGTTCCCGGTGTGGCCGTGCTCATCGCCAATGTGCCCATTGAGTTTCCTAGTGGGCAACATAGCCATGCCGAATATGAGTTCGTGGCCCCCCTTAGCCAAGACATGACCGCCACTCTTGAGGGCCAACCTATCATTTTGAGAAAGCGTCAGTTAAGGGCCTTTAACCCCTGGCAAAAGCATGGCGTGATGAGCGCTGCTAAGGTGGGGAAGTTTTTTGGGATTATGTGCGAAAGCGCCTTCCTGGAAGAACTGGCAATGGAGACCTTCGGGCAGTCGGAGGTGATCTTTAGTAACGCCGAGTTTGCCTTCAGCAATAAAATGCTTCTGCTGCTAAGCCTGTTGGTGGACGAAAGTATAGCCAAACCTACGGGATATGAAACCAATCAACAGCACCTCGTCAGCATGCTGATGACCGAGATAATTAGGTGCTCAGAAAACAACATTAGTGACTCTATGGCAACAAATGCGGAAACGGCAGGCATTAACCGGGCCCTGGGGTTCATTGAATCCCACTTTATGCACACCTTTTCAGTAGAAACCCTAGCGGACGAGGCAGGCTTAAGCCTTTCTCATTTCATCCGTGCCTTTAAGTTACATACGGGTAAAACACCCCATACATACCTGATGAATTATCGTATTGAAAGAGCTACAGAAAAACTCCAAGATAAGAAACTGCGTATTACAGATATAGCACTGGCCTGTGGCTTTTCGAATCCAGGGCACTTCACCACCGTTTTTAAGCGCACGATGGGAATTACACCGAGCGAGTACCGTAAAGCACTACTTTAAGTATCTACATTCTGCCTATAGAAGTAAGAGCCTTAGCTCACACTAGCGAGCTAAGGCTTTTTATGTTTTCCAAAGCAATTTTGTTATATCTTAGCAATAATGAAAAAGAAGCTTCTCTCCCTTCGTGCTAGCATTTTCTCAAACGCAACCTTATCGCCAAAGGATGTGATTCCCTTGGATTAGGTTCTATTGAAACAGGAGGTGTTTTGGTTTGCATGGGATGAGACGAATGCTAGCAATATTGCTCACGCTGACTCTCGTGACCCAACCCTTGTTGCCCCCGGCCATGGCCGCCGGCCTGGGTAACAGAGGAACAAATGAGGAGTTGACTCTGGCTTCCTCACCCGCGGCAGAAGTGGAGGAAGTGGCTCCTGAAAGCGAGCCGCCTGATGAGGAACTTTCACCTACTGAGAAAGACACGTTAACGAAAGAGGTAGTGTTCACACCAAAAGGCGCTGCTACTATGCAGGTCAACGGTCAGACAGCGCAAGTTAGTGCTGGTGAACTTATCGTTTGCTACAAAGACGGGAGTGCAGGTCGGCTGAACGGCCTTTTTGGCTTGCGCTCACAGAGTAGCGATACCGACATCGGCCTAGTGGAAATTCCAGCTGAGATAGACTTGGAGTCGGCCATGGAGACATTGCAGGCCGACCCCAACGTGGCTTATGTAGAGCCAAATTATTTAGTCTGGGCCGCTGCCGATGGGCCGAGTGATCCCCATTTCAGCAGCCAATGGGCACTACCCGCCATAAAAGCCCCTGAGGCCTGGTCTCAACATGATTTCACTGGACTGAACCCCATTACCGTAGCCGTGGTTGATACCGGAGTGGATAAAACCCATGCGGACTTAGTCAACCGCCTACTTCCCGGCTGTAATTTCGCGCGCTACATGGCTGACGGCACACCCTACGATGATGCAGCTGCCTATGATGATGACTCTGGCCATGGTACTCGGATAAGCGGGATTATCGCCGCTGAACAGAATAACTCCATCGGCATCTCTGGTGTCGCTGGACCTGCTCCAGTGCAGATATTGCCGATAAAGGTACTGAACGACGCCGACTATGGTACCGTTTTTGATTTAGCAAATGGCATTCGTTACGCGGCTGATCAAGGTGCAAAGGTAATCAACCTTAGCTTAACAACAGACAGCAACAGTCTAACGCTGGCTAACGCCATTCGTTACGCCCAAGACAAAGGTGCTGTAATAGTGGCGGCCTTTGGTGAGCACTGGGAGCGTATCTATCCAGGTGCTTACCCCGGGGTAGTTACCGTTGGTTCCGTCGATAAGAATCTAGAGGGACAGAATGGAGATGATCACCTAGACTTGGTGGCCCCAGGCGAAGACGTCAAGACCACAGGACTTAACTCAACCTATAGCAGCATTACAGGAACATCCGCTGCAGCGGCCCATGTTTCTGGCGCAGCTGCCCTCTATCTGTTGCTTAATCCGAACGTTGCTGGCAGTGATGTGGCTAACGCGCTTAACGGAACTGCAATGGACTTAGAACCATGGGATGATGCCGAAGGTTGGGATTGGCTCACAGGCTGGGGATTGCTCGATGTGCAGAATTTGCTAGGAGCACCTCAAAGCGGCACCCCAGTCATCAATTTCATCTCACCTCAGCCCGATACCACCATAATTGGCGAAGTTGAGCTAGAAGTAGAACTAATTAACGGGCAAGACGTGACGGAAGTTGCATTCTATCTGGACGATACGATCACGCCAGCCTTTGCGCGGGTTACGAAAATTGCCGGGCAGTCCTTCCTATCCTATACCTGGGACACTTCGGCTACTACCGATGGCCAACACACCGTCTATGCGCAGGCCTATGGCGATGCTGGCCCCTTAGGGGAGTCGGCGGAATTACAGGTATTTGTCAAAAATGAAGCCGACAGAGGGCTTATCATGCCGGTACTTGCTCCCAATGGTGCAGTCCCAAACGACGCATACTTTACCTTATACCGCCGCATGTCAGAGGCTGAAGAAGGTTACGACCCACTCAGCCCCTATAAAGAGGTCAAGAAAGGCAGAATCTACGCAGACGGTCTAATTGAAATTCCAGGCACTCTAGCCCTTGACCTGCACACCTACACCATCGTAATTCAAGGCACCTTCGACACGGAAACTGAGTGGGCCAACTTTCTCTATGTGCGCCAGCTGGAAGGCCCGATTATTGAGGTGATCGATGGTACTTCCACCGTTCCGGTTAGCTTCTCTATTAGTGGCGAATCCGAGCGGCTCCTTCCGTGCCCAAGTTTCATCTTGCGACTGAAGGACGATGAAGGCTACAGAGTAGCAACCATGCGGATCGCTCCTAGCGAGGAAACGGTTAAGTTCCTTTATCTGGACGAGAGGCTGTACGACGCTTTCGCAGTATGGAGCCCAAGCCAGGCAAAGAGCTTCATTGACCCCTTGCCCGCAGAGTTCGTCGATCAACCAGCCTGCTTTATTAGACAAGAGAATCTTTCCATTACTGCAGACACTTCTCAGGTAGTATTTGCTCCTGATAACGCTCACCGCATGATTAGCAGAGCGTTCTATGATAGCGGTGAAGAAGCGAGCAGTGCTGGCATCTCCATCTTCCTTGGCGGAAAGGATCTTGAGGATGTGGTTGATGGTAAGTTTGGCAATGACTACTGGTCCCTAACCTTTCCTAAAGAGCTGGTACTTTCTCCAGGCCAGTACGATATATCGAGTACGATCTCAGTCTCTGGTTGGGACTACTACTTTAGCCGTAAGGGCTTTAGAGTATCACCAGGACCAGGCATCGTCGAGTGTAACTTTGGCGGCCAGTTTATCTTTGACGCCGAAGTTCTCAATTCACCTATCAAAGAGGACGATTACCTGGATATGCACTTTACCCTTACAGATAGCTATGGCAATACAATCACTAGTATCTATGGGCCAAGTGGTTCCTATAGCAGAAAAATAGTGGACTTTCAGATGCTGACCTATGACTCTCTTGATGACGAAGTGTACAATACTGCCGGCAATCCGGAGAGTTGGCCTTACCAAAACACAGTTAGCAAACCAACTGGCCGAGAAGCCGGTGATTGGTTCGCAGCATTAAGAGTGAAAAAGGGTCGGCTAAGTACTACTGGCTCCGACGATATCTATACTCCCAAGCTCCCGTTTACTGTTGTACCCGAAGAGTCAGACCCGGGCACTGGAAATACAAAAGCCATCCAGGTCTACGACTATAGCAATGAGATAGCAACAGCAGGTATGGGCGACTTCAATCTCTTTTCGCTCAAGACTCGTGAAGATGGTAGCAAATACTGGAACTGTGAAGATCGGTATAAGACCGATGCAGCTGGGAAAATCCATATTCCCCTTGAAACCGAACTATCTCCCGATGGCAATGTGTTGATGTATCATGGCGGGCCCGTTGAGCAACGCCTCTTTTATCGCGGTCAAGTCTTCACAGAACTTGAAGACTTGAGTGGCGAGCTCAGACTAAACGAATGCTCCATTAAACTAGACATAAGCGTACTAGGTTCATCACCGTACGCTAAGCTGGTCGCGTTCCTGCCTGGGAAAGATGACAATACCCTTTATAGGCTAGAGCAGCTAGACGGGTATACACTTTTCGTCACACCTGGGTACTACGCTTCCTTTGCAGCGGCTTTCGACGAAGAAAAAAACCAACCCTGCTTTTGGATAAGCGCACCCCAGTTTGTTGACTCTCCGAAGACTATTGAGATTGGGACAAAAAACCCAGCTATACTGACTATCCACGCTGCCGTTGGCTACCAGTTTACCGATAACCATATATCTTCAATTACTCATGTGGGCACAGGGTTTTACGAGTACTTAAATCCTCACTGGGACCCCAGTATTCAACTCACGCCCGATAGCTATTATGTCCATACCTGGGTATCTCGCCCCGACGCTGACGCCGGCAACGACCCATACCAAGATGAAGAATACAGGTGGGTTTACGGCATCAGCCTAAGCAATACCGATGAAGAGTTGCTAAAACTAGCAGCGGGTGACACACCAGGCTTCACCGTTGGTGGCCCCTTTAACGTAGATTTTAGCCTAGATGAAGTCAACCTGACTACCGATGACGTACTACGGGGCGATGTCTTCATCAGGGATAATGATGGCAACCGCGTCTTCGCAGTAGCCATAGAGAAATTCTACGGCGGTGGACAGCTGATGTCCCTCGGTGACCATATGCAGATTAATGAGGCCGGTCAAACCATCATCCCGCAACCGGAAGTGTTGGCACAATCAGCTGACTGGCCCTTCGTCTACCCCTTCTTGCGCCTCTATAAGCTGAACGAAGGCGGAACCGAAACCCGCATCTTCAACAAGTGTGCTGACAACTACTTCTACGACTTCGAACTGCCGCTGGATTCGCTGGAACCGGGCGACTATCGCCTCGAACTAGCAATCTCCATGGGCGATGGAGTTCTTGCTACATCAAAAACATTCTCCCTCAACCCCAGTAGTGCCGCTACTCTAGATAGGTTACCGGCAGCTACTAACCAGACTAGCTTCCTCATCGCTGGTTCTGCGGCACCGAACGCCAAAGTGACCGTATTCTACCGACTGGGAGACAATGGGGAACGAATGGAAGCCGGCACAACCACCGCCGATGGCATCGGCCGCTTTAGCCTTGACTTTGCTTTCCCAGCTGAAGTCGTTGACGCGGAGTATTTCTTTACAGCCCAAGCGACGATTGACGGCGTAGAAACGCCCGAGTCCAAGGCGGCTAAGGTGCTGTTGGACCGAGTAGCGCCAGCGCCTCCTAGCAAATTTACAGGCGAACCGCAAGACTCTACCCACGTTCTGCTCAGTTGGGACGCTTCGCCGGCTGCGGACGTAAAGAGCTATCTCATCCGTAGGGATGGAGCTCAATTGGTCGAACTGGTACCGGAAAAGTTTACGCATTTAGATGACAGCCTAACACCAGCCACTACCTACGAGTATGCTCTGGTGGCAATCGACCACGCTGGCAACGAGTCAGAGGCGGTCACTATCACTGTCTACACCGGGGTGGGCGAAGATGAAGTACCACCGGTAACGCCAGTGAAGCCGGAAGCAACCTATAGGGGCGGTGGCGAAGCTATCATCACCTGGCAACCTACCACCGATAATATCGGCGTGAC
>JAKOXL010000009.1 GCA_029781045.1 Bacillota bacterium
TCAAAGGAGCGAGGGAGCCAAGGAAAAGCAGCGACAACAGGCTGAGCAGTCTTTCGCTGCACCACAATAGGAGCTTAGCTTCTGGCTTTCCGACGGTTACAACGGGGCGATTGGGTGCGAATGCCGTCGCTGCCCTTGGCGAACTGAGCTCATTCCCACAGAGGTTGGGCACAGGCGCTCTAGTATGACCACGGCCCAATGGAATACAACGAAAAAAGGAGCTGTTTTGCGACAGCCCCTTTCTCTTACCTTAGTTATTTACCGTGGATCAGTTCATCCCACATGGCCAGGTATTCTTCTTTGGTCATGACAGGCTTGAACTCTTCTTTGATCTTACGACCCAGAGCGGCATCGTCATAGAGGAGGTCAATTACCGTCATAGCCATGGCCTTGGCGGGAATCACATAGGCCATGTCCGGATCTACAATCATGTAGTCGCGGGCATGGGCTCGACCAGCGACGCCACCCACCATTGGATGGATACCCGGCATGATATGGGTGATGTCGCCCATATCGGTGGAGCCGCCCATCGGCTCACCAGTGCGAACTCCTTCTTCGCCCAAGAGCTCGGCGCAGTTATCGGCAAAGAGCTTGGTCATTTTCTCATCGTTAAGCAGAGGCAAATAGCCAGGAATCTCGTCGATAATCACCTCTGCTCCGACTGCCATGGCGCCTGCTTCTAGAGCCCGGTTGACCTTCTTGCTGGCATCCATGATGGCATCAATGCTGCGGCCCCGTACATAGGTCTCAATGCGCACGTCGGCCGGAACTATGTTAACCAGATCGCCACCCTTGGTAATAATGGGGTGCACGCGGATGGAGTCGGCATCTTTGAAGGTTTCGCGGTTGGCGTGGATGCCCATGAGACCCAACATAGCAGCGTTCAAAGCGTTGACGCCTTGGTGAGGAGCGCCGCCCGCATGGGCTTCCTTACCCACATACTTGATGGCCTTGCCGATAAAGCCATTGGAGCCAATGCCGGGTTCAGGAATGAGCATTACACGCTCGGGGGTTTCTGAGGCCGAGTGGCACATCATGGCCATATCCACATCATCGAATTCGCCCAGGGCGATTAGTTCTTGCTTACCACCGAGGAACTGGATCTTACCTTCGCGGCGCAGTTTCTGACGATAGTCTAACTCCACGAATTCTTCTGCTGGCAAGGCAAATAGTACCACATCGCCATCCAGTTCGTTCATTACGCCCGAATCCACCAAACCCATGGCTACGCCCAGCATCATGGCCGTCTGGGCGTTATGTCCGCAGGAATGGGATGCACCGGTGGTCGGGTCTGCATTAGGATGGTCATGGCAGACAACAGCATCCATTTCACCCATGACAGCAACGCTCAAGTTGCTCTTCCGACCACGTAGACGGGCCTTAAGACCTGTTAAAGCCAATCCTTTGCGATACTCTAACCCGAGGGCCTTAAACTTCTCTTCAACTAAAGAAGAGGCCTTGTGTTCTTTGTAGCCTAGCTCCGGGTTGTTGAACATGAAGTCACCAACAGCTATGATCTCTTCGGCTCGTTTGTCGATGGCTTCGCATACACGTTTCTTTAATTCAGCCTTTGTCACTGTAATCGTCTCCTTTCATCATGTTCGCAAAGTTGCTGCAAGGTGGTTATGTATCAACGCTATCTCTTAGTCCTGACCATTAGCGGACCATCGGGGAGAAAAAGGTCGACCACGGAACAATGGCCGACCTTTTTGCTTGAGCCTAGATAGCACCCGTTAGCTTAAGAACCAAATGGGCGATAATAGCCGAACCCACATAGGTTCCGGTCAGCGCTAGCAGAGTGACCACAACGATTTTAGCACCTTGTTTCTTGAAGCTGTCCATATCCTTACCGATGGAAATACCGGCGTAGGAGAGGATCGGGGTGCAGAGAGCCAAGAACTGAACGTTGTTTACATATTTGACCACCAAATCCGCGCCAGGTACTCCGGGGATAGAAGCGATAATTGCTAGAGCGGAAATATAAGCTATGCTGGGCAGTTTTATCGGAGAAACCCTTGACACCGCATAGCCGGCAACTACTAGGATCAGTAGAATAACCATACCGGGCAGCGCGTCAATTGGATTGATTTTGAAGCCAATAAAGTTACCGATTAAGGCTAGAATGCCGGAGATAACGAAAATGCGAAATGCCTGGGAGAACTTCATTATTTAGCGGCCTCCTTTCCACTCTTGCCTGCAGCCGGCTTACCACCAAGCTTACGGTAGAGCCACTCAGTAAGGGGGATACCCATGAAGAGACTCATATAGAGACCGTCAACACTGGTAAGCAACTGGCTGGTGGCCGCAAAAGCACTAAGCTCTGTTTCCATTTCAGGATAGGCGGCAATTGTCGGTCCCATGGCGGCGGCCATCATGGAAGCACTGCCGGTACCGGCGGCCATAGCTAGGGCATAAGGATGGAATAGTCCAGTGCTGATAATCACACCAGCTAGTAGACCGCTGTAAATGGCACCAAAGAGCGTACCGGTGATGTAACCGCCCATAACGCCAACACCTTCATCAGAGTCAAGGCCATAAAGATCGGAGATAATGGCTAATGAACCTTCACGAGAGTTGGAGAAGCTCACGCCAATGGCTTCACGGCCCATTCGGAAGACCAACACGGCCACAGGCAGAGCAAAGAAGATAGTCCCTAGGTTACCAAACTCCTGAAGTATCAGAGCTGGTCCAGCGGAGAAGATCTTGCTCAAGTTGGGGCCGATATTGGTACCCATTTTGGCTGTAAGGAACATAACAGATAGACCTATATAAGGGGATGCAATTTCCATATCATCCCGGTCAACTAGTTTTAAGGACGGCAGGAACATACCGATTACCAAAGCATAGAGCATTGGCAGTAGCAATACATTGCCGGGCCCGAGCTTGAAACTCTTTGTTCCAATGGCCTCAGCTATGATAACCATAACCAGTGCCAATAAGTGAACCTTCCAATCACTTTTTTTCTTCAAGGTATAAACCTCCTTGTTTCGCACCTAGTCCAATACTCAACTGTGAACGTAGCCATCGTAGTAAACAGGACAATGATACCCAACGTTGCACACACCGTCGGTCAACATCTGAAGCGCAATAAACTACCTCGGCTATAGACCCCGCTATAAAGTAGCTTCCCCCATTGCGCCTATTATATAAAAGCATGGCGATCGTTCCGTTTGCCCAGAACAGCACCTCCTTTATCGTATGACGGCTACAGTTCTATTATATTTTACCCGCGACGGCTCTGTCGACTTGATTTTGAATGGCTTTCTTATCCTTTTTGAGTTTGTAAGAGGGAAAACGGGTGTGCGTGTGCAATCAAATACATTGAGGTGTTTAAGATGACTTATCAAGCTTTGTATCGGGTCTATCGCCCGCAGACCTTCGCTGATGTGGTGGGGCAAGATCATATTGTGCGTACGCTGGAGAACATGTTGCAGCAGGGACGTATGTATCATGCCTTTCTCTTCTGCGGCCCCCGTGGCACCGGCAAGACCACCTTAGCCAAGATTTTAGCCAAAGCCCTTAACTGTATGTCGACGGACAAGCCTACACCAAAGCCCTGTTTAACCTGTCCCAGTTGTGTCGCCATTAAACAAGGCAGCAGTTTGGATGTGTTAGAAATCGATGGTGCGTCAAACAGGGGTATTGATGAAATCCGTGATCTACGGGAAGGCGTAAAATTCGCTCCTAACCAAAGCAGGTACAAAGTATACATCATTGATGAGGTTCACATGTTAACCCTGGAAGCCTTCAATGCCCTACTCAAGACCCTGGAAGAGCCACCGCAGCACGTGGTTTTCATTTTTGCCACCACTGAAGTACAGAAAGTGCCAGCGACTATTCTTTCGCGGGTGCAGCGCTTCGATTTTCGGCGCTTAAGTCTAAGCGTTATAGTAGAACGTTTGCGGCAGGTGGCTGATAGCTCACACATTGCAGTAGAGGGAGCTGCCTTGCAGGCGATAGCGCAAGCCGCCCATGGCGGTTTGCGGGATGCCTTAGCCATGCTGGATCAAACCCACAGCTATGCAGGCGATGAATCCATAACAGTCGGCCATGTACAAGAGGTTGTGGGTTTAGTTCCCTACGCCGAGTACGCCCGATTGTGGAGCTCCCTGCTAGGTGGCAGTATTAAGAGCGCCCTACTCTCTTTGAGAGAAATAGTGGATAGAGGCCGGGAACCGGTTCAAGTTCTGTCTGGCTTTATTCGTTTTGGCCGAGACTTTCTACTGTATAAGTCGGCCCCTGACTTGATTGCGCCTGAAAACAGGGCCTACTTCGTCGACCTGCCAGGGGAGAGTTCGCATGCGGTTACGCTCATAGAGGAGCTGTTGAAGGCGGAGCGGAATCTGGGTTCGACGTCGGAACCTTCGGTGCTGCTTGAGCTAGCCCTTTTGCGCTTCTGGCAGCAGCAGACCCCTAAGGCGACCAGGAGTGGTTCTCTTCCTGTGGTAGAGACTGTTTCTGAACGTAATCCGGATATATCTATGCCTGTGGAGCCGGAGCCGCTAGAGGTGGCTGAACCAGCGGCTAATTTAGCCGAGCATCAGGAGGAAGAGGCGCCACCATCCATACATGAAGTACCAGCTGAAATTGATAAGGTGCCATCGACGAAGAAACCTTTGACTATTCGCCGGGTAGGACAGAAGTGGTCCGATCTGTTGGCAAAGATAATGTCGGATTCGCCTGCCTTAGGGGCCAAATTGGCCGGAGCACGTATAGCTCTTTGCCAAGGCAATAAGATTATTCTACAATTTGAGAAGGAGTTTTCCAGGAAGTTTGTGGCTCAGCCCGATAACCTGGCCACAGTCTGCCAGGAGTTATCAAGGTTGCTTGAGCAACCGGTAGAAGTGGAGTGCGTCGTGTTGAGTGAGGATGCGCAGGCCCCGAAGGAGGGTGGAGATGCCTTACCTCCTAGTGAAACCGACGCCTTAAAGGTTGCCCTCAGCCTTTTCGAAGGTGAAAGTATAGATCCTATCAGTTAGGAGGAAATCTAGCATGAAAAACATGAAAGACCTAATGAAGCAAGCGCAAAAGATGCAAGCAGAAATGGCGCGTGTGCAAGAAGCCCTTGCTAGCAAGACGGTGGAGGCTACTGCTGGCGGAGGAGCCATCAAGGTTGTGGCCAACGGTCACAAGGAAGTGCTGGAAGTTGTTATCAGCCCCGATGTAGTTGATCCCGATGATGTAGAAATGTTACAGGACCTGATTCTAGTGGCGGTTAACGAAGCATTGCGCAAAGTAGACGAGCTGGTGGCTGCCGATATGGGTAGACTCACCGGTGGTTTAAAACTGCCCTTCTAGCAATGATTTCTTTTCCTGAACCAGTAAACAAACTGATCGGTGAGCTGATGAAGCTGCCGGGCATTGGTCCGAAAAGCGCCCAGCGCTTGGCCTTTCACATTTTGCGTTGCGATCGGGATGCGGTAGTAGAGTTGGCCAAAGCTCTGGTTTACGCCAAGGATCGGACCAAAACATGTACGCAGTGCTTCAACCTTTCTGACCAAGATCTCTGCCCCATCTGTCGTGACCCCCGCCGCGACGCAACCCAGCTTTGTGTAGTGCAAGACAGCAGGGATGTGGTAGCTCTAGAAAAGACCCGAGAGTTTAATGGTCTTTACCATGTGCTGCAGGGGGCCATTTCACCCATGGAAGGGATCGGGCCGGAGCAACTGAGAATCAAAGAACTTCTGCAACGGGTACAGGCTAGCCCCGAATTGCGGGAGGTGATCATGGCCACCAACCCCAATATCGAGGGGGAAGCTACGGCCATGTATTTGTCACGCCTATTGAAACCATTGGGGTTAAGGGTCACCAGAATTGCCCATGGTTTGCCAGTGGGCGGTGATCTGGAGTATGTAGATGAGGTGACGTTGAGCCGAGCACTGGAAGGACGGCGGGAGATTTAGTCAATTCGAGTGCACTCTTTTGTATAAGTAAAGTTATAATGGCCATACTCATAAGCAAGTAATTGCTTGGAGGTGTTGGTCGTGGCATTAAGTCTTAGAACCGTTTTCCACACGGCATTGCAGAAAACGTCTCTAATAAAACCCCAGAAAGAGGTTGCAAAGGCACCCGAGAGTGATATGGTTGCCTTACTAGAACAGGCTAAACAGGATTGGAAACATGCTAATAACTATTTCAACCATGTTAGCGAGCCGGAGTTGGTGGACCACGCCATTCTCCTGCGGGAGGCAGCCGAGCGTCGATACATGTATTTGCTAAAACAAGCTAAACTGGCACAAGTCCGGGCTTTTAAACTGGAGGATGAACCGGCGTCGTAGTCATAAATATGATGGGCAAGCTAGTCTAATTGGCCAGGAAATAGACATACACTCTTAATAGAAATGGCTATTAGGAGGTGTGCCCATTGCCGCGAATTCCCCTGTTTTCCAACCTTGCAAGTGTTAACGTAGTAGTTGCCTACTTATTTGCCCTATTCTTGTTGTATCTGCTAGCGAGGCTGCTGTTGGAGTCGGGCCGCGCGGGCGGCAAGTTACTGGCTCGAGCCGGTTTAACTACGCTGGCCATAGTTCTGCTAAACACCGTTGGCCCGTTAATAGGTTATCGGCTTCCCCTGAATCCAATAACCATTCTGTTGCCCACCTTCTTGGGATTCCCTGGTTTTATGCTGGTAGCTTTACTACAGTACCTCTTGTTCTAGCAGCTTAGGCCTGCGTTTTGCAGGCTCTTTTTGTGCCCATATAAATTTATCTTTCAGGTGGTTGACAAACCAAGCTTTTCGTCGTAAAGTATCACTTGTGCCCCGTCAGTTAAGTAGACAGACTGGCAGGAAGCAAGAAATACCGGCTTGACATGCGAAAAGCAAAATGTTAAGCTAATCAAGCCGTCTCGCGACGGCAGCTTTGATCCTTGAAAACTAAACAATGGTGTAGATATCTGTGAGGAACAGATATAAGCCTTGATGAAAAAAACATCGAGGTCTAAATTAGACCCGTAATTCCTTTTTTGAAAAAAGGAAGCACAGAATGTAGAGCCAACATGCTCAACGAAGATGTAAGTTGGAACGGGGAACCGTTCTAGCTATAGATTTATCGGAGAGTTTGATCCTGGCTCAGGACGAACGCTGGCGGCATGCCTCATACATGCAAGTCGAGCGGTCTTTAAGTGGAAGGCTTGCCTTTCAC
>JAKOXL010000010.1 GCA_029781045.1 Bacillota bacterium
GGCAATAGAAAAATCCTGGCAAGGGAATCCACCAGTAACAATATCTATGTTATCAGGAAAAACTTTCTCTCCTTCTTTTGCCCGTTTAACCAAATCAACTATGCTTTCAAGATGATAAATATCATCAGGATTCTTATATTTTCGTTTAAAGTAAGATACCCATGCAGCTTTTGCATCTGGGCGTATATCATTAGCAAACACAGTTTCAAAGCCTGTGTCTACTACTCTTACCCATTCTCCAAAGTCTTCTGAAATCCAATTAGGATGAATATCAGTATTAATGGAGCGTTTTAAACAAGTGAATCCACCTTCAAACCCAATGTCCATCCCACCGCATCCACTAAATAAAGATAACACTTTTATTTTTTTACTTCCTTTACTGCTTCTAGTAGTATTACTAATAGTTTCTATGGTACTTTCTTTATTATCACCTTTATTATTAACATCATCAAACAGGGACAATTGCTCCATATTTGCTCCTCCATGTATTAACATTATTTTTCTATTTCAACGATGTCTTCTATATTACAATCAAGTGCGTAACATATTCGCTCAAGCACTTCAAGAGACACATACTGGTTTTTATTCATCTTAGAAATTGTACTTGCTGCAATACCAGTTTTCTCTCTTAGCTCCGACTTTGACATATCGTTATCTATAAGAAGTTTCCAAAGCTTTTTATAACATATAGACATGAAGCCGCCTCCAATTTTCTTTTTTATATTATAACATAAATCATTCGATTTTTCAAATCTAATTGATGACTTCACGAAAAAAATGATGATATATCGTTATTTTTTATTCATACTCATAATACAACATCTATCCTTTCTCCTCAACCCTGTTAATTTATCTAATCTGTCAACTCAACCCTACACACATTTTTTCAGTTGACCTATTTCCTCATAAACAAAAAATAAGGATTTCCAAGGTTAAAAGGCACTGCCAGACATCAGGCAGAAAATCATCCAACCTTGAAAACCCTTTATTTATCAGTATTTTGAGCTCTCCTATTTCTCAACCCTTGACATCAATACTACGCACTCCACGTGCCCGGTGTGGGGGAACATGTCCACCGGTTGCACTTCTTGCACCTTAAAGCCCCTCTGGCTGAGGTAGGCCAGATCGCGGGCCAGGGTGGTGGGGTTGCAGCTGACGTAGACTACCCGCTGGGGTTGCATGTTGACGATAGACTCTAACAGCGGTTCGGCACAGCCGGCCCGAGGTGGGTCGACGACTATGACGTCAGGCCGTAGACCATCCTTGTATAAGCGAGGCATCACCTTCTCCGCCTCGCCCACAATGAACTCCGCACTATTGATATCGTTCAGGGTTGCATTACGTCGGGCGTCACTAATGGCGGCCTCCACTACTTCTATACCTATGACCTTCTGAGCTTTGCGCGCCAAAAAGAGGCTGATCGTGCCGATGCCGCAATAGGCGTCGATGACAGTCTCGCTGCCGGTTAGGGCCGCATAGTCAAGGGCCTTTTGGTAAAGCACTTCCGTCTGCAGGGGGTTAACTTGATAGAAAGACTGGGCAGAAATGCGAAACTTGAGGCCACCCAGCCGATCGATCAGGTAGTCGCGTCCGGCTAAGGGCACGGTCTTATCGCCGAGAATCACATTGGTGCGGCGGTCGTTGATGTTTCTCACTACCCCTACCAATTCCGGCACTTCCCGCATAAGATCGGCCGCCAACTGCTGGCCTTGGGCAAAGGGCTCATCAGTGGTGACTAGCACGGCTAACGCTTCTCCGGTATGGAAACCCACCCTCACCAGCACGTGTCGTAAGAACCCCTTGCCGGTCTGCTCATTGTAAGTGGACAAGCCATAGGTGGTGGCCAGTCTCTTAACCACTTGCAGCACGCGGGCGCTGAGGGGGTGCTGAATGGCGCAATCGGCAATATCCACTATCTCGTGGGTACGTTGGCGGTAGCAGCCCGCAACAATGCGCCCAGTGGCAAAGCCCACCGGAAACTGGGCCTTGTTGCGATAACGCCAAGGCTCTGCCATGGGGAGAGTAGGATGCACAGTTACGTCAGTCAGTTTGCCAATGCGCTCGAGGGCATCTACAACCCATTGGCGCTTATACTCTAGCTGGGCCGAGTAGTCCAAGTGCTGAAGCTGGCAGGCCCCACAGTCAGCGTACACTGGGCAGAGGGGAGCTACTCGCTGCTTTGATTCCTGCAAGATTCTCCGCGGCAGAGCCCGGCCGTAGTTGGGCTTGAGAGAGATCACTTCCGCCTCCACCCGGTCGCCGGGAAGAGCTCCAGGAGCAAAAACGGTGAAACCCTCATAACGACCTACCCCTTCAGCAGCTGCCGTAAGTCCGTTAATGTCTAGTTGTATCACCTGGCCCACTGCCAGTGGTATGGTACTACGCTTGGTCATGCAAATGCCTCCAACAGAAATTCTAGACGGTTCTAATCGTCTAAGGGTGAGCAATTAGAACCGTCATTAACCATCAGTCCTTATACGGGACGCCTTCCAGATCCAACAGCCAACGCTTCACAGGTAACCCGCCACCAAAACCGACTAAAGCGCCGCCGGCGCCGATGACGCGGTGTCAGGGAACAAATAAGGCTATAGGGTTTCTATTGTTAGCTTGTCCAACAGCCCGTGGCCCTTGAGGGCAACCCACCTGTCTTGCTATCTCTCCATAGGTGCTGGTTTGTCCATAGGGAATAGTGGTCAGAGCTTGCCAGACCCGCTGTTGAAAGGGAGTGCCAATTAGCTTCAAGGGCACATTCAACTCACTACGCCTACCTGCGAAATAGTCCATCAGTTGTTCTTTGGCTTCAACAATGAAAGGGTTGGCCCCCCGCTGGCAGACATAGCCGGGTAAATGCTTCGCCACCCAATCAAGCAGTCGCTCTTCCGCTTCTTTTGGGGTGCTACAGTAGACTAGCCCTTCCTCGGTTGCTGCTAGATATATGGTGCCAATTGGGCTTTCCAGAGTGTCATAGTAACAGATCACTGGGCTAACCTCCTTTTGTACTATAAATTAAGAACTTCTCCAATGCATCGTGAACTTTTGCTACTTTGATCTCAGCCTTAAGTGCAAACGGTGTGTTTTCTTCCAGAATTCTTGTGTAGTGGGGCATGGGATAGTAGAGTATCACGGTCACTGGCCGTGGGTTTTCAGCCACCGACTGAAGTATATTGTTCACCACTTGCTGAAAAACAGTTGCCGGAAATGGGTTGAAGAAATAGAAGTGGTTATCTGTAGGTTCAACTTGATAGTGCTCGACTAAACCTTGGACAAAACGAATCGGTGCTTTGATATGTTTAGCCCGCTGCTTATTGCGTTGCTTGTTCTGGAGTGCTTCTTCGTAGGTTAAGGGGTTGGCCTCTATCCCCGTAACAGGAATACGAAAGCGGTTATGAACATAAAAGGCCACCCGCCCCCGACCACAACCGAAGTCCACCACCTGATCGGGTTCTCTGAGTTCATAGTGCCTGAACAACTCGTCCAATGCCCGGTAAGGGGTGGCTTCATAGCGATGGTAAGCAACCGACGGGTCTTGCCAATCCCTTACCCCAATGGTCTTGATACCCAGTGCTCTGTCATAGGCGCTTTCCGACAACGGAGTTCACTCTTTTCCTCTGTTCTGATGTCTATAATAATACACCGCGGTGCGTTAGTAATCCTTTTTTCGCCAGTAACAGGATCAGGCTTGTTGTCGCTGCCTTTGCCACTGCTTTACGGGCCGCAACACGAAAAATAGAGGACTGTCGCAAGGACAGCCCTTTTCTTTCATTGTATTCCAGAGGGCCCTAGTAATCGGAGCGCCTATGCTCGACGTCTGTCGGTATGGGCTCAACTCGTCAAAGGCAGCGTCGGCCCCCTTATTGAAGTCGAATTCTTAGAGGAGAGTATCTAACACGGCTTTCAGATCGGCAATGATGTCTTCCACATCTTCTAGGCCTACGGAAAGGCGGACTAGCCCGTCGGAAATGCCAGCGGCCTCTCTCTCTTCTTTACTATAGGGCGAATGGGTCATGGAAGCAGGGTGTTGAATGAGAGTCTCGGTATCACCCAAGCTCACCGCCAACGTGCAAAGCCGTACATTGTTCATGAGCTTCTTCCCCTCTTCTACACCACCCTTCAGTTCAAAGGCAATCATAGCTCCCGGCAGTTTCATCTGCTTCTTGGCCAGCTCATATTGAGGGAAACTCTTTAAGCCAGGATAGTATACCACATCAATGGCCGGATGGCTCTCCAAAAACTCGGCCACCCGCATGGCGTTGGCACAATGCTTCTCCATTCGTATAGGCAGAGTCTTCATGCCACGGCAAATCAGATAGGCATCAAAGGGGCTAAGCACTGCACCGGTCATGTCCTTGATACCGAAAAGCCGAACCTGATCGATGAACTCTTTCTTACCAACCACGATACCGGCGATGACGTCACCATGGCCATTGAGGTACTTGGTGGCCGAATGCAGCACCACGTCAGCCCCTAGTTCCAGTGGTCGCTGTAAATAGGGTGTGCAGTAAGTGTTGTCGACAAACACTAAGCAACCATCAACCTGATGGGCGATTGCACTAATAGCCTCGATGTCGGCAATAGCCATTGTCGGGTTGGCTGGGGACTCCAGGTAGACCACCTTAGTATTGGGACGCATAGCTTTGCGCACATTCTCGGGATCTCGTACATCCACAAAGGTGACGTCAACTCCATAACGGGTCAAGCCATGATTCAAATAGGCAAAGGTGCAGCCATAGAGGGTGTCGGCAGCAACCACATGGTCACCGGCTTTTAAGGCTGTCCAAAAAGCGGAGGTAATGGCTCCCATACCGGAGGCGGTGGCCATGGCTGCTTCGCCCCCTTCCAGAAGGGCGATCTTCTCCTCTAGTTCGCTTGTGTTGGGATTGCCCAAACGGGTGTAAATGTAACCACTCTCTTCAAGGGCGAAGCGTCGACCGCCCTGTTCAGCCGAATCAAAAACGAAAGTAGATGCTTGGTAGATCGGTGTTACTAAGGCACCGGCAGTGTTTTCATGGTGCCCGGCATGAATAGCTTTGGTAGCAAAACCCATGGTGTCTAAGTTCAACTTACGCACATTTTAACCTCCCTTTAGTTCTGTGGGGCGTACCTATACTTCTAACCACTGGGCCAGTTCTCGCAAACTACCGTGAAAGCAACAAGCAGCTAAAGACTTGTTCTTAGGGTTAATAAGACAATCGTCGACGATGGCCACCCTAATACCGAGCGCCGATGCGGGGAAGTCCTCCTCCATATCATTACCTATATGCACACATTCTTCCGGCTTAGCTCCGATCCTTTCTAGCACTTCCGCATAGTATTCTATGTTGGGCTTACAAAAATGGGTGTCTTCATAGCTGGTTATAAGCTGCCAAGGCAAATCGGCAATGCCCGCCCATTGCATGCGCTGCCAGATGGCCTCGCGGGGGAAAACGGGGTTGGTGGCCAAGACCACCTTCCAGCCCTTCTTGATAGCCCCTTCCACTATCTGCCGAGCCAAGGGCGTGGGGCGGGCCACAACCCGCACCTCCTGATAATGGCGTTCATAGTATTCGGCAAAAAGGGGCATGAGCTGCTCAGGTTCATGGCCAATATGGGCGAAGAAGTCGGCCATAAACTTCTCTTGATTAGTCAACCCCGGGTCCAAATTGCCGATCATGGCGTAGCTGGACGCTATTAGCTGCCGGGAAAACCGTTGCGGATCAATCAGACGGCTAAAATAACGTGTGATTGATTTCACATAGGCGGGAATAAAATTCTCCGTGTCTACCGGCAAAAGCGTACCATCAAGGTCAAAGAGCAGATATTTGGTCATAATGCCTCCTTGATCCAACTGGTAGCACAAGCTGGGCTATGCCCAGCTTGTGCCTATCTCTCTAAGCAAGCTGCGCCAAATTAATCAAGGGTGTGCCCTTAAAGACATAAGAGGCGGGTCGCACCATGGTGGCCACCCCAGCAAAAGGCGCTACTACGGCGTGTTCGCCGATGGTGCCCAACACCTGGCCGGCAGCGAAACTGTCGCCCGCCTTTATCTGCGGCAGAAAAGCCCCCACTTCCTTTGCCAGAATGGGCTGCAGTTTACCGTAGAAGGTGGGATTCGGTTTCACTGCTTCACCGGCTACCATGCCCAACTGCCGCAACAGGTTGACCAGGGCTTGGAAGCATTCTTCCGCCGCTTCCAGATCGATGACGCCCCCTTGGCCTCCGCCGGGCAACTCAATGATAACCGCTGGAATGCCGGCCGCGTTGGCCTCCACGAAGAGCTGGCCCCTAGTTCCACCGCTTTCTATGACGCGCGGGATAGCTAGCATGGCGGCCAGGTCACGGGCAAAATCATAGTCCTTGTAGAGGGAAAGGGTGTAACTGGCTCCCCAAACGCCGCAACAATGCAGATCCACTATATAGTTGGCATCCTGGGCCTCTTGCCACAGCAGGTTGGCAAGAGCCAGAGAAGGAGCCGATTCTTCCTGCCCGGGGAAAATACGGTTGAGATCCAACTCATCATAGGGAGAGGTACGTTGCAGGCGCCTAAAGGCTGCTGGATTGGCAACAGGCAGTATCTTCACCGAACCCTTAAGCAACCCATTTCCCTTCAGAAAACTTACCATCCGTTCCGCCACATAGACACCGGTCGCCTCCCCGCCATGAATAGCACCGGTAAAGAACACCTGCGGGGCTCCTTCCCCAAAGAGGTGGAAGGTGAGCTCCACCGGCATGATGTCGTCCAGTTGGCGTCTGTAGGTCTTATACAAATGACTACCCCCTTAGAGTGAGTGTACTAAGCGACCAGCCACGATGACCTTTTCACAGGTGGTGAAGTTGCAGAGTGGGTGCCCGTCGAAAATGGCTAGGTCGGCCTCTTTACCAACTTCGATGCTACCTAAACGATCGCCCAAACCGATGATTTCGGCGGCGTTGATGGTGATAGCACGCAGGGCTTCTTCCTCACCCATGCCCTCGCGGGCCGCCACTCCCGCCATCCAGGGCAGATGCTTGGTGGCCGAAGAGGAATCCATTTGAATAGCCACTTTACAGCCCGCCTTAGCGAGAATGGCCGGGGTATCAAGGCGCACTTCCCACAACTCGTGTTTTACGGGCTCCATATCCAGCGGGCCTACCACACAGCGAGCCTTCTTCTCTGCTAAGATATCGGCAACCTTATAGCCTTCCGTGGCATGCTCAAGCACGTAATCCAAATTGAACTCTTCCGCAATACGAATGGCGGTCATGATATCGTCGGCCCGGTGGCAATGAATACGGGCTTTCATTTCCCGCTTCAGCACTTTGACCAACTGCTCCATCTTGAGGTCGCGATCCACGCTCTTGGGTTTACCTTCAGCTTCGGCCCGCTCTAGCTTAGCCATGTAGTTCTGGGCAGCAATGAGTGCCTCACGTAGCACAGCGGCGTTGCCCATGCGGGTACCGGGCATCTTGTTGATAGCCCCATAGTTGCGCTTCGGGTTTTCGCCCAGAGCCATCTTCATGCCCTCTGTTCCCGGAATCACCATATCGTCGACGGTACGACCCAGGGTCTTGATGGCCATACCAGTGCCGCCGATGATGTTGCTGCTGCCGGGTCCAGTATAGACGGTGGTGACACCAGCAGCCAGAACCTGGGGGAAGGCGGGATCGGCCGGGTTTAGTGAATCAATACCAAAAAGAGCAGCCTGCATTGGACCGGTTTTCTCGTTGCCATCAGCTGTGGCCGGCAAGGTGGGTTCACCAAAGAGACCAATATGGCTATGGGCATCTATCAGCCCGGGAGTGACCGACTTGCCTGTGGCATCAATGACCTGTGCATCCTCCGGCACTGCCACATCGGTACCAACAGCCACAATCTTGCCATCTTCACATAAGACGGTGCCGTTCTCAATAATGCCCTGTGTTATGGTGTATAGTCTCCCATTTACAACAGCTAACTTCATCTAGGCTTTCCCTCCAGTTCTACTTTCCTCTCTTAATGGTCTTCGGCACTGGCAGTTAAAATCCTGTTCAGACCAGTTGCTTGTCTACATATAGATTTAACAACAACCGTTGAGGAATGGGGGTAGCCAATGTGAATGAGCTGTTACAGTTTCTTGGTCGCAATTGGTTTCAGATAGTCCAGATAATAGTCAGCCTTATAATTGGCGGCAACCTGGCCCAGCAATTCACTCTGCAGAGGCAGAAGTCGGTGGCCGGCAAACTGGCCCGCTTTACCCTGGCGCTGATTTTCTCTCTGGCCTACTATATGCTCATATTCTACGTAACCAGCGTCTTTCAACGCTAACTTTCTAGGGGAAGCGAAAAAAGGGCTGTCGCAAAACAGCCCTTTTTTGTTTTATTCCGGAGGGCCGTGGTCATACTAGAGCTCCTGTGCCCAGCCCACTGTCGGAATGAGCTCAGTTCGCCAAGGGCAGAGACGGCACTCGCACCCAGTCACCCTATTGAAACAGTCTGGGAATAGAAGCCAAGCCCCTATTGTGGTGCAGCGAAAGACGGCTCGGCCTGTTGTCGCTGCTTTTCCTTGGCTCCCTCGCTCCTTTGATTATTGGGCCCAACGCGCTGTGCGTGTGACCAACGGCCCTAGCAATACCCGCTCAGGTACTTGAAACCCTTAGTGCCGCTGCCCCTTTCACCTTCTAAGCCGCCCGAAGGCGGCTGTCTTTTTTATAGGGACTTTAGTTTCCTCACATATCAGGGCACTAGAACGTCCTGAAGCCGAGTATCCCCGAGGGCTCTTGTGGTTACTCTATCCACGCCTTTCAATGAGTTGATCGGCTTGTAGCTTCTCGATTAGCTCGATGATCTTCTCAGTGCAGAGGGCCAAAATGGCTTCGCCCTTGGCCCTGCTGGCCAAGGTGGCGTCGCCGGTTTGGGCGTTCTCCATAGTAATGCGTTGCATGCCGGGGAAACGAACATTGGCAATGGCCTTGTTCCAGTTGACATTGGCCTTCGTCATATCCACCAGCGACTCATCGATGGCCAAGACCACTGAAGTCTCATCTTCACCGGCATGGCCCTGGCCAGCACAAATGGTCAGGATTTCTCGGGCATAGTCGATCCACCAGTTAATGAGAAGCACCGTCATGCCCATATCGGCCAGCCGTTCCATCACGTGGGTAAGAGCTGGCGTATTGCCACCGTGGCCGTTGAATAACACCAGCTTCTTCACTCCCCACTGGGCCAAGCCTTTGCCCACATGGAAAACATATTCGGTGAAGACATCATGGGGAATATCCACGGTGCCGGGATAGGGGGCCAGGCTCCAGGAATGGCCGTAGGGAATTTCGGGCGCAATTATCAGTTCCTTCCCCTTGCGTTCTTCAATCAGCTCCAAAAAACGGCGAGGAATGATGACATCAGTCCCTAGAGGGCAGTGGTGCCCGTGGGCTTCAGTCATACCAATGGGCAGTATTACGGTGTCAATGCGCTCTAACGCCTCGGCAAACTGATCGGAGTTCATATAGAGCATATACACCTGTCTCTTCCTCCTTCCTTTCTATTTCTCGCTCTCGGTCAGCACTTGCTGTAGTATCTGGTTCACCAGTTTGGGGTTGGCAAGACCCCCTGAAAGCCGCATCACCTGCCCCACCAGAAAGCCAAAGG
The DNA here is from genome assembly GCA_029781045.1 of Bacillota bacterium. GTDB lineage: Bacteria > Bacillota > UBA994 > UBA5500 > UBA5500 > UBA5500. The sequence continues at coordinate 9,580 of JAKOXL010000010.1, forward strand.
CCTGCTTCTTTCCTCCATGATAGTCCTCCACCACAGCCCCGTGTTCCGCCAGCACTTGCTCTACCCAGACCCGCAACTGCTGCCGGTCACTTATCTGCTGCACACGGCGCTGGCGAGCCAGAGCAGCCGGTGCTTGACCGCTGGCAAAACCCTCGGCCAACAAGTCCTTGGCCAGATTGTGGCTGAGGGTTCCTGCCCGCACCAGTTGCAGCAGCTCAGCCAACTCTTGGGGGCTTATCGGGCAGGCGGCAATACTTATGGCGGCCGAGTTAAGAAGAGCACGCACCTCGGTCAGCAGCCAGTTGGCCAAATCCTGGGAGGCTGGGTAGAACTGCAAGGCCTCCTCAAAGTAGTGGGCAAAAGCCGGATCACTCGTGAGCTCCCGCGCCTGGTAGGGGCTAAGGCCCAACTGCTCTTGGTAACGCCTTTGCTTAGCAACCGGCAGCTCGGGCAGCTGTTGCCGTAACTGTTCCAACCAGGCCGGATCGATGATAAGAGGCGGGATATGGGGTTCCGGTTCATAGCCATAGTCACTGGCCTGCTCTTTGCTGCGCATAGGGAAGGTGGCCTTTCGTTCTTCGTCCCAGCGCCGGGTTTCACGCGGCACCGGGTAGCCTTGAGCCAGAAGAGCCTTCTGGCGTTGCTCCTCATAGGTGATGGCGGCCACCACGCCGCTAAAGGAGCCGATATTCTTGATCTCGCAAAGCTCGCCCATGGTCTTACTGCCGCGCGGACGCAGACTAATATTCACTTCGCAGCGCATGGAGCCCTCTTCCAGGCGGGCAGTTGAGACCCCAAGATAACGCATCAATAACTGCAGAGCTTCCAGATAGGCCCGCGCCTCTTGAGCAGAGCAGAATACGGGTGGTGTGACCACTTCTATCAGGGGGATGCCGGCCCGGTTAAAATCTACACTAAGGCCCGTCTCTCTCGGCAGAGCACGTCCCGCATCCTCCTCCAGATGTACTTGCTTAATGGGCACCCTCTTTATTTCTTCTCCTACCGCCACTTCCAAATAGCCCTCCTTACCGAAGGGAGTCCGCCACTGGGTGATCTGGTACCCCTTGGGGAGATCGGGGGCTGCATAGTGCTTACGATCAAAGGCTGCCACCGAGGGGATTTGGCAATTGAGGGCCAGAGCGGCCTTGAGGGCATATTCCACTGCCTGGCGGTTGAGATGGGGAGCAGTCGGTTCTTGCCCTAAGCAAATGGGGCACACCTGGGTGTTGGGAGGAGCCCCAAAACTGGTACTACAGTCACAAAAGGCCTTCTTTTCCGTCGCCAACTGGATATGTACTTCTAGACCGATGATGGTTTCAAAGCTCATTGCGATCCTCCCTCACAACACAGGCGAAAGCAGGAGCACGGCTCCTGCTTGCAAATCCACTATCAATTGGAGCGTAAAAGGACTTTTAGCTCCTCCCAGCTGAGCACCGGTACCCCCAATTCTCGGGCCTTTGTCAATTTGCTGCCAGCCTTTTCGCCGGCCAACAAGTAGTCGGTCTTCTTGCTGACACTGCTAGCCACCTGCCCCCCATGCTGCTCAATCAACTGGGTGGCCTGCTCACGGGTAACACCGGGCAGGGTGCCAGTAATAACAAAGGTCTTGCCCGATAGAACCCCCTCTTGAGCTTGGGTACCCAAATAACGCTGATTTACTCCGGCGGACTTCAGCTTTGCAATCACTCGTCGGTTAGCATCGGCAGCGAAGTAGTTAATAATACTGGCCGCCATCTTACTGCCCACATCGGGTATCTGTTGCAACTCCTCCGCACTAGCCTCCATTAACCTATCGAGGGAGCCAAAATGGGCGGCCAGACTCTGGGCCCCCTTGGCACCCACGTGACGAATACCCAAAGCAAAGATGAGCCGCTCTAAAGAGTTTTCCTTGCTCTTGGCAATGGCGGTTAAGAGGTTTTCCGCCGTCTTCTGCCCCACCCGCTCCAAAGCGGTTAGCTGCTCAACCTGGAGCGCGTACAGGTCAGCCACGTCTCGGACCAAATCGGCTTCCAACAGGGCTGAAACCATGGCAGGACCCAAACCTTCAATATCCATGGCGTCACGGGAAGCAAAATGAATCAATCCCTCTCGTAACACAGCGGGACAAGAGCCATTAGGACAGCGCCAAGCCACTTCTTGCGGCTCGCGCACCACCGGAGTCCCACACTCGGGACAGGTGGTGGGCATTACAAAGACCTTCTCCTCCCCGGTACGCAAAGCGGGTACGGGTCCCACCACTTCCGGGATTATATCGCCGGCTTTTTGCACAATCACCGTATCACCAATACGGATATCCTTGGCCGCAATTAGGTCGGCATTATGCAAGGAGGCACGGCTTACCACCGAACCGGCGATGGTAACCGGTTCTAAAACGGCATTGGGGTTGAGGGTACCAGTACGTCCCACGCTGATAACAATATCTAGCAGTCTGGTCTGCACCTGTTCGGCAGGGAACTTGTAGGCGACGGCCCAACGAGGACTCTTAGCCGTGTAACCCAGTTGCTCCTGCAATTCCAGATCGTTAACTTTAATCACTATACCATCGATATCGTAGGGCAGCGCATGACGCTTCTGATGCCAGGCTTGGCAATAGTCTATAACCTCTTCAATATCGCTTAATACCACCCGCTGTTGGTTAACGGGGAAGCCCACTTGCCTCAACAATTGGAGGGTTTCCTCCTGGGTTGTAGGCATAGGGCGTTCGGCAATAGCAGCCAAACTATAGAAGAAAATATCCAAACCACGGCTAGCCGTTATCTTGGGATCCAACTGCCGCAAAGAACCAGCCGCCGCGTTGCGCGGATTGGCAAAGAGGGGCTGCCCAGCCTCCTCCCGCTCCGCATTGAGGCGGGCAAAGGCGGCCTTGGACATGTAGGCTTCGCCGCGAACAGTGAGGGTATAAGGTTCCTGTAAGCGTAAAGGTACACCCGGTAAAGTACGTAGGTTGCTGGTGATATCTTCACCGACGGTGCCGTCGCCCCGCGTTGCGCCGGTGGTCAGGAGACCATTGACGTATTGCAGAGACACGGCCAGACCATCGATTTTCAGCTCTAGTATATATTCCACCTTACTATGGCCGGCAGCGGTGCGGACCCGTTGATCAAACTCCCGCAAGTCGCTGTCGGAGAAGGCGTTGGCCAGACTGTACATGGGAATAGGATGGGTTACACTGGCAAAGCCACCGACGGGGGTTGCCCCCACCCGTTGGGTAGGCGAGTCGGGAGTAATCAACTCCGGATGTTCCTTCTCAATATCCTCCAATTCCCGCAGAAGACGGTCATATTCAGCATCGGAAATCTCCGGGTCATCCAGAACATAGTAGCGATAGTTATGGTAGTTTAAGGTTGCACGCAACTCAGCAGCTCTTTTGGCCAAGTCTACGGGAACCATACTGGCACCTCCCTGCTTAAATAACTTCCAAGGTGGTGTATTGCAAAGATAGGGTTTTCATCTGGTTGCCTTTATCAAAGACCACGGTGACAAACACATCGTTACCGCTCTTACGGCTGGAAACCACCGTACCTGTCCCAAAGCTCTTATGTCTTACCCGCTGTCCATCGGCGAATGCCTTGTCGCCAACAGGCTCCTTCTGCGTTTCCTCCCTATCATCTCTAACCGGCAATGAGAGGGACACGGAAGCAAACACCGTCGAAGGCGACGGATTCAAAGACCAGCCCCGGGTTGCCTTTACCTCCTCGGGTATTTCTTCTAAGAAACGGGATGGCAAGTTATAACTATGGCGACCTTGTAACATGCGCTGCCACGCGTGGGTCAAGTACAATCGCTCTTTGGCTCGGGTAATGCCCACGTAACAGAGGCGCCGCTCCTCTTCCAACTCTTCTTCATCGGCCAACGCCCGGGCATGGGGGAAAATACCCTCTTCCAAGCCGGTTAGGAAAACGACGGGGAACTCCAACCCCTTAGCTGTGTGCAGAGTAAGCATGTGTACTGCCTCCCCCTCAGCCTGAGTATCCGCATCGGACAGCAATTCAATACCAGCTAAGAAGGTATCAAGACCCGACTGGGGCTCCCGCAGACAGAACTCCTTTGCCACCGAGATGAACTCCTGCAGGTTCTCGAGGCGGGCCAAGGTTTCCGGGTCATTGCCCTCCGCTTCCAGATCGGCCTTGTAGCCCGATTGCTCCAACACAACCTCCACCAACTCGGCCACATTAAGGAAATCTTGCATTTGCCGCCACTGCCCGATCTGCCGGGCAAAAGCCTGCAACTTGCTGGCGGGGGCTTTGCCTAAACCGGGGATTTTATCGGCTTGCTCGGCAGCCAGTAGCAAGGGTAGTTCCTGCTCCTCCGCGTAAGCCTGCAGCCGCTGCAAAGTGGCAGCCCCTATTCCCCGGCGAGGAACATTGACGATGCGCATAAAACTATGGCCATCGGCCGGATTCACTAAGAGACGCAGATAGGCGATGATATCCTTGATCTCCTTACGTTTATAGTACTCCACGCCTCGATACATAGTATAGGGGATGTCCCTCCGCAAAAAGGCTTCCTCGATGACGCGGGATTGGGCGTTGGTACGGTACAGAATGGCTATCTCATCGTATCTACGTCCCCGACTATGTAGGAACTGAATCTCATCGGCTATCTGAACGGCCTCATCCCGCTCATCATCGGCAGAGAGCACTTGTACCCGGTCGCCCACCGGATTGGCAGTCCAGAGACGTTTGGGCTTACGCCCCACATTATTGGCCACCACCGCGTTGGCCGCCTCCAGGATATTCTGCGTGGAGCGATAGTTCTGCTCCAGCTTGATGACCGTAGCATCGGGGAAATCCTCTTCAAAGTCCAGGATATTGCGGAGATTGGCTCCCCGGAAGGCATAGATGGACTGATCGTCATCGCCTACTACCATCAGATTGCGGTGTCTGGCGGCCAGAATTCTTACCAGTTCATACTGGGCCCGGTTCGTATCCTGGTACTCATCGACCAAAATATGCCTAAACTGCTCTTGGTAGCCGGTACGCACATCAGCATGCTTTTCTAGCAACTCCACCGCCAGATAGAGCAGGTCGTCAAAGTCAACAGCGTTGTTGAACAGCAACTTGCGTTGATAGAGGCTATAAACAGAAGCCACCGTTTCTTCAATAAAATCACCAGCGAAACGGGCGTACTCTTCCGGCGAGACCAGATTGTTCTTGGCTCGACTAATCAACCCGTGCACCATAGCCGGTTTGAAACGCTCACTATTGATACTCAGCTCCTGCAAACACTGTTTAATCAAGGCCGTCTGCTCATTGGTATCATAGATAACAAAGTTCTTACCGAGCCCTACACGCTCGCCATCGCGGCGTAGCATGCGCACACAAGCGGCATGGAAAGTACCCACCCACATGCCTCTGGTATCAGGAACCAAAGATTCCAGCCTTTCCTGCATTTCGCGGGCCGCCTTGTTGGTAAAGGTTATGGCCAAAATCTGGTGTGGATGAACACCACAGTTGGCGATCAAATGGGCAATACGGTAAGTTAAAACGCGGGTTTTGCCGCTTCCGGCTCCCGCTAAAATTAGCAGCGGCCCCGAAGGATGGGTTACCGCCTGTCGCTGTACCGGATTAAGCTGATCTAATAGCTGCATTAAGGGCCTCCTTATGGCGAGGATAGTAGATGCTATTTACAATATAACCTTCTGCCCAGCCGGCCGCAAATCCTGCCCGGCGAACATGTTTTCGTAGAATTTATGGAAGCTTAAGCTTTGCCACAGCACGCCGGTGCCAGAGAAACAACGGTGGGCTGTCAGTGGTCCTTGACGATCCGAGCTCATTCCGACAGAGGTTGGGCACTAGCGCGCTAATATGCCACGCCCTCCGGCGGAGCAAAAGAAAAGGGCTGTTATACAACAGCCCTCTTTTACCGTACTTTCAATGCTCGTCGGATTTGAGGCCGCAGAGCGAAGAATAGAATGCTGATCACGACAGTAATGGCAGCCGCGTTGGCCACCCGAATAGGTAGTAACACGGCAGCCGCCTTACCCGTGATAATGGTCAACCAATAGGTGTTAAGCACCACCGACGTGATAAGCTCAGAGAATGCTACGGCACCTAATAGCTGCAGATAAGAGCTGTGCCAACGACTACGCCCTAGCAGCACCGGTACGATAGCACCCGACAGACCAGCAGTCAGGGTAAAACCGGGAAAATAAGCACCGATGGGAAAAAGATTGGCGCCTATGAAGTCGGCCAGAGCGCCGGCAAGAAAACCCCAGCCAGGACCATAGGCCATGCCAGCCACCAGAATGGGCAACCAACCAATACCTATGCTTTGAATCGGAGTGTTGATACTTAGGAAACGACGAAAAACGATGGAAAAGGCGATGAGTAAAGCTACAGTTACAAGACGACTAAGGTTGTTTTTCTGCATGTCACACCTCTGATAATCGGTTGTTAGGCTAAGACTCCTGTCACTACCCTTACCAAATCGGCCAGGTCAAAGGGCTTGTTGAGCTTTCCCTGCACACCTAGCTTCTCCACTCGTGCCCAGTTTACATCATCCAGTTCGGCGGTAACCATAACAACAGGCAAGGCCGGGTACTTGGCTCGCAGTTCGTACAAGGTTTCGGGCCCCGATAGCCCGGGCATGCGCATATCGAGAAGCACCAAATCAGGCAGACTCTGCGCCACAAAATCCAGGGCTTCGCTGCCATCGCTGGCGGTAGCCACCCGGTAACCATGATGGGTAAGCACTTCCTCAAACAGCAGTCTCATACCCTTTTGGTCATCAACCACAAGGATTAGTTGCTTCTGCACCATGAGTCTCACCGCCTCCCTACCGATTTCCTCTCTTGATTCGACGTCTAGGAGCTAATGCCCTGCTTAATTGCTACTATCATAACTCCTATTCTCAAGTTATAATTATCATTAAGAGGATATATGAAATTGGGTGGAGGGAAAGAAATGCAGACTGTTGATAACCGGGGCTTAGCTTGTCCCGAGCCAGTGATCCGCACCAAGAAGGCCCTTGATGCCATGGACGGCGGCACTTTGGTTTCCATTGTGGATAATGAGGTGGCGAAAGAGAACGTGCTCCGCTTGGCCAATAGTATGGGCCTGAAAACCAACGTCAAGCAGGAAGAGGACCTGTATCACATTGAGATCATAAAAGAAGGGGTAGCCGCTGTAGCTACTACAGAACCCTGCTCTTTGCCGACTTCTAGACATATCACAATGCTAATAAAGAGCGATCTCTTCGGCGTAGGAGAGCCGGCCTTGGGCCAGGTACTGATGAAAAGCTTCTTCCACGCCCTGAATGAAGGCTCCGTTTTGCCGCAGGAGATCTTCTTTGTAAACTCGGGCGTCAAGCTGACCTGCGAGGGCTCGCCGGTGTTAGCCAAACTACAGGAACTGAAGGAAAAGGGAGTGAAAATCTTCAGCTGTGGCACTTGCCTAGATTTCTATCATCTAACCACTAAGCTGGCCATAGGCGAGGTAACCAACATGTTCGCCATTGTGGAAGCACTAACGCAAGCAGATAAGGCCATCACCCTTTAAGCACGCAAGGGGCTGTCGTATAACAGCCCCTTTTTTCTTAAGGTACCGTTGGACCATGGTCATACTAAGGCGCTAGTGGTGCCCAACCTCTGTCGGAATGAGCTTAGTTCCCTAAGGGCAGCAGGGCCCTTTGTCACTGTTCTTCCTTGGCTCCCTCGCTCTATTCATTATTGGGCCAACACACTGTTTGCATACCCGCGGCCCTATAGCAATATCCGCTTGGGATACCTGAAATCTTTGTTGCCGATCCTTACAGTGCCAAGGGCCAGTAGCCGCTGAACACTTTCGTGGCTGGGCCTGTCATGTACAGACGTTCACGCTGGAGCCAGTGGATTTGCAGAGTACCGCCGGGAAGCTCCACCTCCACCTCTTCTTCCGTCAAGCCATTGAGCACACAAGCCACCACTACGGCGCAGGCTCCAGTGCCGCAGGCCAGGGTAATACCGGCTCCCCTCTCCCACACCCGCACCAACACGCGGCGGGAACTGATTACCTGCACAAAATCCACATTAGTCCCCCGCGGAAAAACCGGGTGCCGCTCCAAGTCGGGCCCCACTTGAGCCAAATCCACCGTTTCCACATCGGGAACAAAGACAACAGCATGGGGCACGCCCACTCCCACCCCAGTAACCAGGAGGCGTTGCCCTTGTACCTCTATGGGAACCGCTACTGGCGGATTGGTTCCAGTCAGCATGGGAATGCGGGCCGGTTCCAGCACAGGATGGCCCATATCTACCTTAACCCGCTCCACATGGCCTTCCGCAATCTGCAGATGCACCTGCCTTATACCAGCCAGAGTTTCTACCGTCAAGTCGGGCCACTGGCAATGACCGTGCTCATACACGTACTTGGCCACGCAGCGCACAGCATTGCCGCACATCTCGGCCAAAGAACCGTCGGCATTATAGATCTGCATGCGCAAATCGGCTACCTGCGAAGGTAACAAGAATACCAGTCCGTCGGCCCCCACCCCTCGGTGGCGGTGGCAAATGCGTTGTGCCAGTAAGGATAAATCGGTGGTCGGTAGCCCCTGCCAGGCCTCGACCACCACAAAGTCATTGCCCAATCCGTGCATCTTCGTAAAGCGCATCGCTTCGTCTCCTTTGTGCGGGGCACTTCCCACGTGCCCCTGTCAAGATAGCCTCGGTGAGGAACCTATCCTATTTTATGCAACATAGGGCCTTGTGGCCAATGTCATGACGATAATGGGCACCAGGAATATGGATGCGGGCCACGCCCTCATAGGCCCGCTGCAGCGCTTCCTTTAAGTCGTCGCCCAGAGCAGTGACAGCCAGAATACGTCCACCACTAGAGACTAGACGCTCTCCTTCTCTCTTGGTGCCAGCGTGAAAGACGATACAGCCGGCGGCCTCCGCCTGCTCCAGACCGCTTATGGGCAGGCCCTTCGGATAGGTGCCCGGATAGCCGGGCGCCGCCATGATTACGCTGGCACAAGCCTCTTCTTTAAGCAGTACTTGCTGTTCGGCTAAAGACCTAACCCCTGTTGTCGCTGGGAATGAACAGGCTGCTAATAATTCTAATACATCGCCCCCAAGGCGGGGAAGTATGACTTGGGTTTCGGGGTCACCAAAACGCACATTATACTCGATAACCTTGGGCCCCAGCTCCGTCAGCATAAGCCCCAAATAGAGGACCCCACTGTAGTAAATACCTTCTTCCTCCAAACCCCGCAAGGTGGGCTGTAAGATGGACCTAATGACCTCTTGTTCCAATTGGGGTGTAAAGGCCGGCACGGGAGAGTAGACACCCATACCGCCCGTATTGGGACCCTGATCTCCATCAAAGACCTGCTTATGGTCCTGCGCTGCTGGCAGTAGCAGATACTCCTGCCCCTTGACTAAGGCCAGGACGGTCACCTCTTGCCCTTGCAAGAAATCTTCGATGACTACCTCCTGTCCGGCCGCACCGAAACCCTGCTCAACCAACATGGACCGCAGGGTAGCCTCTGCCTGCGCCAGGTCTGGCACAATGACAGCACCTTTACCGGCCGCCAAACCGGAAACCTTAATCACTAAAGGGAAGGAGCAGTTCTGGACGTAGCTCACTGCTTCCTGATAATCCTGAAAGGTCCGGTAGTTGGCGGTGGGGATGGCGTATTTGGCCATAAACTGTTTAGCCCAGGCCTTACTGCTTTCTAACTGGGCTGCCGCTTGTGTGGGACCAAAAGCAGCAATCCCCTGGGCAGCCAATCGGTCCACCAATCCGGCAGCCAAGGGGGCCTCCGGGCCTACGACCACCAGATCAATCGAATAGTCTCTGGCCGCCCGTACTAGGGAGTCCCCATCGTCAACGGCAATGGGTAGGCAAGTGGCAACTTGGGCAATACCAGGATTACCTGGTGCAGCATAAAGCTTGGTAAGTAGGGGGCTTCGGCTAATACTCCAGGCCAGGGCATGCTCCCGGCCACCACTACCTATTACGAGAACACGCATTCTTTTCCCCCCTTAATGGCGGAAATGCCTATGACCAGTAAAGACCATGGCCAGATTATGTCGATTGGCAGCTGCAATGCTCTCTTCATCTCGAATGGATCCCCCCGGCTGTACAATGGCCGCGATGCCAGCAGCGGCTGCCGCTTCCACCACATCGGAGAAGGGGAAGAGGCCATCGGATGCTAGCACTGCTCCCTGCGCCGCCTGGCCAGCACGTGCCAAGGCCTGCTTGGCTGCGTCAATACGGTTAACCTGCCCCATACCAATACCAAGGGTTACACCTTGCTTAGCCACCACAATGGCATTGGACTTCACATACTTGACCACCCGCCAAGCAAACTGCAGATCAGCCATCTGCTCAGCCGTAACGTTCTTGTCCGTAACCGTCTGCCAAGCTTCATCTCCAGGGCCGCTAATGTCGGGGGTTTGCACCAGTAAGCCACCGGCTATCCGTTTATAATCAAGCCCAATATAGCGCCAGTTCAGCGGACCCACGGCCAATAACCGCAGGTTTTTTTTCTGGCGCAGAATGGACTGGGCTTCTGCTGAGAACTCGGGAGCAATGACTATATCAAGGAAAATCTCCACCAGTTTCCGAGCCAAGTCTGCTTCCACCGGACGGTTAAGAGCCACGATACCGCCAAATATAGACACCGGGTCGGCGTCATGGGCCAGCTGGTAGGCCGACAGAATATCGGCTGCGCAAGCCACGCCGCAGGGGTTGGTGTGTTTCACGGCTACGGCCGCCGGCTGCTCGAACTCTTGCACCAGACTGAGGGCAGCGTCGGCATCATAGAGGTTACAGTAAGAGAGCTCTTTACCCTGCAACTGGCGTGCCCGAGCCAGAATCGGC
>JAKOXL010000031.1 GCA_029781045.1 Bacillota bacterium
TAAGCGGCATTGGCATAGGGGCCCCCGGGCCCATTGACGCCCATCGGGGTATCATTACTTGCCCGCCCAATTTGCCTAACTGGCGACAGGTGCCAATTGTAGCTCAGTTGGAGCGGCGCTTTGGCGTACCCGTGGCCCTGGCCAACGATGCCAATGCGGCCACCTTGGGTGAAAAATGGGTAGGAGCAGCCCAAGAGAACAATCATTTTGTCTGCATGACCATCGGCACTGGTATTGGCGCCGGCATTTTCCTCAACGGCCAACTCCTGCAAGGTGCTACTGGCAACGCCGCCGAATTAGGCCACATTGTGCTGAACCCCAACACGGAAGAAATCTGCACCTGCGGTCAGAAGGGCTGCTTTGAATGGCACGCCTCCGGCACTGCCATTGCCCGCAAAGCCTCGGCCTTACTGGGCCGCCGGGTCACTGCCCAAGAAGTGTTTGAACTATATAGGTCGGGACAGCCGGCCATCGTACCCCTCGTGGAAGAAGTGTTCCACTATATCGGGGTGGCCTGTGTAACACTGGTCAATTTACTAGAACCGGAAAAGATCATTATCGGCGGCGGCGTAGCTCAGGCGGGAGCCCCCCTCTTTGCTTATGTGCGGAAATATGTCAGCAAATACCCGCTGAACCCGGGGAGCCGCCAAGTGCATATTGTTCCCGCCGGTCTCCGCACCAATGCGGGCATTATTGGGGCCGCATCGCTCATCCTTTGCCCGCAGCCGGGGGTGAGCAAATGACGCAGGTCCCCATCTTCTTGCAGCCCACTTTTCACGAGCGCATCTGGGGCGGCGACGCTTTACAACACTATTTTGGCTACACCCTGCCCTCGGGCCGTACCGGCGAGTGTTGGGCTATCTCGGCCCATCCAAAAGGGGAGAGTATTGTGCGGGAGGGCTCTTACGCCGGCCTCACCTTAGGGCAGCTATGGTCGCAGCACCCTTATCTGTTTGGCCATGGGGAAGCTGAACGTTTCCCCCTTTTGATAAAACTCATTGATGCTCAGGATGATCTATCGGTGCAGGTGCACCCGGATGATGCCTATGCGGCTCGCTACGAAGGTGGGCAGGCCGGCAAAACGGAAGCCTGGTATGTGCTGGCTTGCCGTGAAGGAGCGGAAATTGTCTATGGCCATGCCTGCCAAAGCCTAGATGAGTTCAAGGAGCTGGTGGCCGCCGGTAAATGGAAGCAGTTGCTGCGCCGAGTGCCCGTAAAACCGGGCGATTGTTTCGAAGTGCCCAGCGGGCTAGTCCACGCCCTGGGAACCGGAATGCTAGTCTATGAAGTGCAGCAGAACTCGGATCTCACCTATCGCCTTTACGATTACGACCGTCTCGATGCCAACGGTCAACGGCGGGAACTGCACCTGGAGCAGGCCTTAGCAAACATTAGCCTACTACCTCCGCCCGCAAGGCAATTACCCCGGAAAACTCAAGTACCGGGGGCCCGCATCGAGACCCTCGTAGAAAACCGGTATTTTGGCCTGCAAAAATGGACACTGCAGGCAGTTGCCCACTTAACGCCAACCGCCTCTTACTTGCTGGTAAGCGTTATTGCCGGGCAAGGGCAAATCCAGACCAGCGCTGGGAGCTTCTCTTTTCAACGGGGCGACCACCTAATAATACCCAGGGATGCGGCTCAGCAGTTCTCGGTGCAGGGAAATAGTGAATGGCTGGTGGCCTACCCTCCCCTGGCAGCCCAACTTTCGTAACCATTTCGTTATTGCATCGTCCTTTGCCTGGGGCCATAATTAATTAATACCATCAACGGAATTGGAGGGCCCACCATGTCTGAGCAAAGGCGCACCAGTAAGCTACACGAATTGCTGCGTTTCTATTTTCCTTTAGCCGTTACCTGGATGCTAATGATGTTTACCCACACCATCATTAGCAGCGGTCTGGCGCGCACTGTGGACCCTACCGTCTCCACGGCAGCCTATGCGGTTGCTCTTAGTCTAGGAGCTATCTTCGAAGCTCCGTCGGTGATGCTGCGGCAAACGGGCATGGCCCTTATATCTAGCCGCCAGTCCTACCAGGTGGTGCGACGCATGGCCGGTATCACCCTGCTGGCTTGCATGGCCATCGTGCTGGCCATCGGTTATGTGCCCGCTCTCGGGCGCTTCGTATTTCAGGATATCCTGGGCGTAACCGATGAACTTCTGGCAGCCACCATTACCGCCTTTAGAGTAACCATGCTGCTGCCCATCGCCAGTACTCTGCGCTGTTTCTATCATAGTTTGATTATGTTAAACCGGCGCACCACCTACATTTCCATCGGTATGTTCATTCGCGTGGGCTTCATGATTGTTCTCATTTACTGCTTCTCTACCTATCGTTGGGTAGTTGGCCCACTGGTGGGCGCTATTGCCATAGTGGGTGGCATCTTCATTGAAGGGGTTAATGCCTACTGGTTTGGCCGCAAGCTCGTACCGGAAGGCGAAACCACAATTACGCCCCGCACCGCTTGGAGCTTCTACACGCCCCTAATTGCCTCTTCGCTTTTCGTGGCCATGGGCAAACCATTTATTAATGGGGGCTTAGCCCGCATGCCCAACGCCGCGGTGGCGTTGGCGGCCTTCAATGTGGCCTCGTCCTTCGCTTGGGTACTAATTAGCACCTGTCAAAACGTGCATCAGGTAACCATGGTTTTCGGGCGTGATCCGCTCGACCGCCCATTGGTAAAGAAGTTTGCTGCAACGGTGGGCATAGTGTCTACGGCAGCCCTGTTGGCAGTTTCTCTTAGCCCGTTAGGACGCTGGCTACTAACCAACCTAATTCAGGTGCCAGACGAGTTAATCGAGCCCTCCCTCTGGGGAATTCGCACCTTCGCTCTCTTCCCGCCGGTTATCTGTTGGCTTGAATACAATACCGGCCTTTTACTTCTGACCCAGGCCAGCCGTTTGGTGAGCTTAGGCAAGACTGTCAACCTGTTGGCCACCATCGCTTTTGTGCTAACTCTGGCTCCCCTGGTGCCCGGCGCCATCGCTGCGCCACTGGCTCAACTTATCGGTTTCGCCAGCGAGGGCCTGGTGTTACAGTTCGGCCTCTCACTGCAAAGACACCGTCTAATGCAAAGGTCCCACTACTAGTAATAAAGCAAGCAACCCAAGTCGGTTGCTTGCTTTTTTGCAGGGTTTTCTGGCCCTATTGGTTAACTACATAACATGCTGATGGATATACTAGAGTTAATTATGGCAAAAGGAAGTGGTTACATGCGTTTCCGTCCTCACCTGGCTCTTATAGGCATTCTCACCCTCAGCATTATCATCATTGGCTGCCAGCCTACCTCCGGCTATCAGCTAATAACCAACCTTGAACGGTTACCGGACCAGGTGCGTTCATGGGCCGAAGCCTATAGTCAAATTTTCGCTGGCACTAGCATGAGCGATGATAAATACACCTATGTGCTCATCAGCACCGGGCCGGCAGCCGATCCCCAGCAGAAAATAAATATCCTTGATATCCGAGAAGAAGAAGGAAAACTCATTGTGGAGGTGGATTTGGCTGGCGAGGTAAGCGATACGGCCCAGCCGGGGCAGAATTATTCCTACCCCTTTGCCCTCGCCCGCTTACCTAAGACCCAGCTCCCTGTAGAATTTCGCTCCACAGTTAACTCCGAGCTCTGGATACCCCGCGTAGTTGGCGTACCCGAGGGCTGGCTACCCTTTGCCGGGCCAGAAGGTGAAGTTACTTACAGCGAAAGGCGCCCGCAAATTGTATTAGGTGCAATGCCACCAAAGCCGGGTGTTTACAACGATGTGAGAATTATCGAAGGGCTGGCCCGCGTATTTGAGGCCACGGTGGAACAAGACTGGGTCACCAACGGCATACCCCACAACCATAGCTTTACCACCGCTGCCGCCGGCGCGCCCGATTGGGGCTTCTTCCGTTTTGAACTGGAGCCACTCAGAGGCAACACAGACCTTTTGCGGATTTACAGCACCAGCGCCAAAGATGGCAGTATTGAGAATCTGGTTACGGTAAAGACAACGGGAGCGAGGTGATCCTTTGTCCAGCAGACGCACATCTCTATTAACCATAATTGCAGTAGGCTGCATCTCCTATTTACTAGATCCTACGCCCGACCGCCTACCTTTCCTCGCGTTGGCGGCGGCCATCCTAGGAACCATCCTTCTCCCTCGCACCAAGAAGGAACGGATAGCAGGAATCCTGCTCTGCTGTGCGCTGCTATTCTTCTTCATAGGCCCCGTGCTAAGCAGCCAGTTCATTGAGGAAACTTTAGCTGGCATAACGGCAGAACCGATGCAGCACTGGCCAGCTCCCGCTGCCCAGGTGGGGTTAGGAGGGCAACAGATAACGTTTAGGGGCGATGGTCGGTACTATATAGCCACAGTCTGCTACTGGCTAAATAAGCACCAAGCATTAGTTGCTGCCCATCGTATCAAAGAGTTTTCTGTAGGAGCTAGCATGCCTATCCAGCTGGTGGCGGAAGGGCTGGTTGAAGAACTCTCAGCCGAGATACTCTTTAATGATGATAATGGGGTGGGCATTAAGCTGGCCGATGAGCCTTCCTCCCCATGGGAGCAATTGCCGATAGCAGGCACCAGCGAGATTATCATTGGGGGAGAAGCCGAGATCATCTCCATCCACGGCGGTTCTTTCCCTGTCATAGTTAAAGGCTTTCTTGCCATGGACAGCCAACAAGAGAAGGTTGTTATAGAAAGGATTAATGATACGGATAACTTCATCGGTGGCATGAGCGGCAGCCCCATCGTGCAAAATGGGAAGATCATCGGCTTCATGAGTAGTACGCTAAGAGGAATGAAAGGCTTAGCCTTCGGTAATGTAGCGGCCCAGGCATACGCACAAACGGAAGGCTTAATGCAAGAATACGCTCGAGAGAAGCCACAAAAATAGAAGGCTACACAGTCTTGCGGGTAAAGCAAAGAGCTATATAACTTGGCCCCAGCATTAAACAGCCACGGGAAACACGCCCGTGGCTATTTCTTCTATTTAGACGTATTAGCCGAGAATATCATACAGAAAACCAATACACCTGATAATCATAGGCTTTAGCGAACCCTAGGCTTTCTGCCAGCGCAATTGAGCCCTTGTTAGTGGGCATCACATCCCAATGGACAGCGATGCCTCGCTGGTGGCACTGTTCCAGCAAAGCAGCTGTGGCTAATTTAGCAAACCCCTGCTGGCGAAACTCGGGTAGCGTCTCCACCACCAGCGCATGTCTCTGGGCGCCGGCATACCCCGTAAAACAGAAACTGACTACCTGATCCTCCACTACACAGCAGTTGCCTAGGCCGTTAGCCAAGAATCGATCAGGGGATTGCCAGCAATCCCACAACATCTTCGTCAGGAAATGTTCTTTGCCTAAGGGGCCGGCTAAAAGAGCAGCATCAATTGGTACTGCCTTTGCCCGCTCCTCTACTTCGTGCCAACGCGGTTGAGCCAGCAAATAGACCAACTGGGGCTCAGACTGCAATTCCCTCTTGGCGAAGGTATGCTCAATCAATAAATTCCAAGCCGGATCATCAGCACTGAACTCGAAACTAGACATCCCACGAGCCTTCAGAAAGGCGGCCAACTCCGCATCGATTAGCCGCTCCACGTCTCGTAAGAATTCCTGCCCTGGTTTCCCCAATAAAAAAAACCGCTCTGCCCCTGCACCCAAACCAGGGCTGCCTGAGGCGCTGTCGATTGATCTACAAAAACCCTGCCAGGACTATGGCCTCGAATCACCGAGTCCGACTCAGGGTAATAAATCTTGCCTCCGGTCAGAGGAACCGCCAGCTGAAATTGCGTCTTTGCTAATTCAAACGCTGTCTTTCTCCTTACCAATGCTTGTAGGGCAGTCCTCTGCCCCTTTTTGGCAAAATATCTACCCTAGATTATAGCCTTTTGTCTCCTGAACAGAAACGGGTTAGATCAAAGTGCTGAGGTATAGGCATTAGAAATCGTCTCGCAATCCACGATAGTACCTTCTGGGGTGGTCTCAATTAGTTCAACCCATATAGGCTGGTTCAAATACTAGCCCCCCGCCCCTGGGCGTAGCTGAAGAGCCTTTGTGCTTGTCTGCGAATTTTCCACTGTACTCTCGTGACAGCATGGCAAGTAGGAGAGAACCGACAGAAAGGACTAACAAAGAAACGACAGGCAGTTTATTCTTTCCCTTGGTTACCTAGACGGTAACTGAAAGCTGAACATCTTAGTATTAATCTTATCTGCAGGGAAAGTCGTCTCGGACAATGCCTTGCCACGGGCATCGTAAACAGTGAGCACAGCGTTACTATACTCGTAGGCTAGAGTGGCTTGCGGTTTACCGTTTTGCCAAACTATGGTGATACGTTTACTAGGAAGTTGGGCTCCGGTCTTCTTGTCTACCGAGTCAGTGCAATCGTAGTTTAGGAGCAAGCAATCCTCCCAGGCGGTAACATCATAGAGCTTGATG
The DNA here is from genome assembly GCA_029781045.1 of Bacillota bacterium. Taxonomy (GTDB): domain Bacteria; phylum Bacillota; class UBA994; order UBA5500; family UBA5500; genus UBA5500. The sequence goes on from JAKOXL010000031.1 coordinate 6,427, forward strand.
CCATTGATTTTCTCCTGCGGCAAGAGCCTATCGAAAATAGCACTCTTGTATTGTTCGTAGTAAGCATATTTGCCAGTTTGCAAATCCAGTGACGCCAGAGCCAGCCCATCGCGGAAATAATACTTGCCCTCAATAATACCATTGTTATAAGTGGGTAGAGAGTTGCCTACTAAGTCGGCTCCAGGGCGCACTTCATAGGTTTGGAAAGCAGTCTGCTCGCTAGCAAAATCATAGGTAAGGCAATGAAAATAATTCTCCCAATGCGAGTGGCTGTCATCTTCAGGCCACTGTTCAAGAAAGATTAGCGTTACCTGACCAGCTGTGTAATCGGCCAACACCAAGTTAAGAAAACTGCTTTCCGTCTCCTTCTTGCCTTCTGGAGGAGACAGCCGCGCCTCCAGGCCATCTTTGGTACATACAATAAGCCCCGCATATTGCCCCTCGCTATCGTATTCAACCTCAACTATGCAGCCTTTGCCATATATCCAGTGCTTTTCCGGATCGGGAAAAATCATCAAGTCGGGTTGCCGGACCTCAATACCGTCCTCTTCCCGTAAGAAGGATACAAGCGTCGTGCCATCCCAAAGCTTAGCGTCAGGCCCTAGGCCAATCTCCGGTATTAAGGGAGCTTTGTATAACGTTTCACCTTGCCATTGAACCGTACCATCGCTGCAGTTAATATGGCCTATCTGCACGTCCAATTGATTGTCAGCGGTGTTGTGATAAAAAAGGGTCGGTATGATGATATCTTCCTTCGGTGAACATCCAAAAAGACATAGAAGCAGACCGAAGGCAAAGGTAAGGGCCAAAACAATACCCCTCACTGACCGCTTAATCATTCACCGTTCCTCCTACCTGCATTTTTTTATAAAAAGAGGTAGACAGAAGCCCGCCTCTTCTTGATACTTTACCAGAGCGTATAAAACACCCATTTACCAGCATCTGAACTAGTGTATGGCAAGTCCTTCACATCATTGGTATGGCCACATCGTGTTCGTGTCACAGTATCGTTCTGGCTAATCATTACTATGTGTGAAGGCATGCGAATCACCGCACCCGCGACAGCAGTCTGGAAATCAGACTCCTTCCAATAGCCTTTGTTTAACATATAGGTTTCCATAGCCGACACAGATATCCAGGCAGATTTTCCAGGCGCCCATGTAGCATCTCTTGGCAGTCCACCTGCTTCTAGGCACTGAGACACAAAGTTGGCACAATCACTATGACAATACTTAGGATAGTTACTATTCCACTTTGTCTGGTCTCGATATACATTAAGGTTTGCACCACAGTCGTACTTGTAGACAGCAGTGAATGGAACATTGGATGTGTAGCGCCTAGCATAGTCTCGAGCAGCAATTCGGTCGTAGTTAGGGTACAGACTAGATGTTACTTAAGTGGAGTTCTGCTTAGCTGCAATAGATCTTACCGCCTCACGCCCCTCATTCCGAAGGGTTTCAGGTTCAGCAGGGAACATTTGCTCGACAGGTACGTGACCGTCTGAGTTCTGGGCTAGTACAGTCACCTGGTCTGAATCAAACTGTCCTCTGTTCAGCTTACCACTAATACGCAAAATGAAATTAGTGTTTTGCTTTTCACCCAGATAACTCTCCACTTCCTCAACCCAAAAGTTTACTTGTTGGGCTACGGTGGCCTTCTGGGATTCGTTAAAATCAGAGCGTTGCACGTGTTCCGCCCCAATATGCCCACTAGTGCGATCAGTAGGCACATTAGCTTCTTCAAACATTCCTTGTATGAAGGGTAGCTCATGCGCATCTTTTGCTTTAAGAACACGAGTGAGGGAGACTAGCAAATCCGCTTGATACTGCTCACCTTCAACGGTTAGGTCGTAGAATTCTGCATGAGCATCGAGTATATGGTAGTAATATGAATACCCATCAGCGACCAATTCCAGCGCGTAAATCTTGATCTGTTCAGCTAATACCTCACTCGAAGCGGTGACAGCGCTAGTCGGTGCCACAGCTTGGGCCACGAAACAGACAACGGCGAGGAACATAGCTGCTAAACGACTGGTTGGTTTCATGTTTTTCTCCCCTTTCTTTTTACACTTGAGTACCTGAGCACACGTACACCAGTAGCTCGTCTTGTCACACATAGAAACTCCTGTTTCGATCACCCCCTCATCTATATATCAGTTGAGAGGTCCAATTTGTGACACCCATAACAAAGGAATTTTCCAAGACCTCACAGCAGGCAAAGCAAAGTATAGGCGGCTCCTGGCCTTTGCCAGTAGCCGCCTTTTGTTCACAACTATTCTCCCGCCCAGGTCCAACCGGCCAGCTGCCCATAGTCTCCTAAAGTTATAGGAGGAACTTGAAGGCCCTTAAGCGCTCCAGCAGCTCGCATCTTGCCATCGGTAGTCTTCACAAACAGATGGGGCGTAACCCAAAAATCTTGCACTGAAGATGCAATTTCAACCCAGCCATCAGTTGATGCCCCAGGCACCAACTCATCAACGGCACCACCATAACCGTATAGGCTTCCGTCCTGTCTAAGCACTACTAATAGATCGCCCGCATCGATAGTGGCAATAGCCATCTTTTGTACCTGATCAGCTATTAATATCGGTTCTGCACTGAGCTCGTCGCCATTGCTGTAGATATCGTCTAAGTTAAGCCCTAGCTGATAAAGCCTACCATCATTCTTAAGAATCAGGGTACGTTGCGGGGCTGCGAAAACACTTCGAACATCGTCGGCCACTTTCTTTGGAGTGGAGTTGGCTATGGGTCGGTGATTGGAACCTTTGAAACTGATAATCCCCCACTCACCAAAACCCAACTCTCCCCAACCGTTAGCGCCGCAGGCAAAAAGCTGTCCATCCTTTGTCAGGTAATAGGAACGGTCGCCACCGGCAAACATATCTATCACGTCTTGAGCAATAGTCTCCAACCGAGCCAACTGGTCGCTCCCCAGCTGACCGAAGGTATTGTCGCCAAATCCTAGTAGTTCGCCGTTGTCTCTTAATATAAGCACATGCTCCTCACCTGCGGCTATTTTACGTACACCGGTCAGAACCTTAGTCTTAGTTAAATATCGTCTGTGATTACCACGAGCCTTTTCTACAGCCTCGGGGAAAACCTTGAAGTCTTGGTCGTTACCCATCACCCACAGTTCACCAGTCTCTGTCAGGTAGACAGTCGATCTTGGAAGCGCGACCGCCTGCTTAACCCCGTCGGCCAGTTTGATCGGCTTCCCCCCGCGGCTAACAATACCTAATTCTCCATCACCACTCCAACCGCTAGCCCACAGCTCGCTATTAGACGTAACAATCAGAGTACGGTCTCCATTGCCACTTATTTCTGTCACAGTGGCCGGGTCTAGTTTTTTGGTCGTTAGCACTCTATAACCTATTAGCGCTAGGCCTAACGCTAGCAGAGCAACAACGCCTAGCAAGATGCTTTTGTTCTTGCCCATTGAGTTCACCTCCCAAGTGAAACCAAAGCGAATTTGAGCGTTCCATCTAGTTTCTTAAAACCAATCGTAACAGACTCGCCTTCATGATCAAACCAATAGATAGGCATGGAATCCCCAGGGCTTAGTTCGCCTACTTCAAACGCTTGGATTTGCCTTAGAATAAGCTTTATTGAATCGCTGTTCCAGCCATCGACGTGTTTTTCTCCAGCTAGAAGTGCGGACAGTTGATCTGCGTATACAATAGTTGCGTCACTCAGCTGAACATGCTCGCTAAGCTCGTTGCTTAGCTCGGCACGGTCATACTTCGGTAACCTAACTGGTTTCTCGTCAACAAGCATATATACACCTTCCGGAAGCTGGGCAAAACTAGGGCTGTTGCTCTTGTAAAGCCTTACTGTGACTACAGCTTCGCTTCGAACCAGATCGTAATTGATAGATGGATGAATATCGCTTAAGGCTGAATAGTGAGTACTATCGGCATGAAATTTCATATCCCGGTAACTTGAAGGCCCAGTGTAGAAAAAATTAACATTCTTATCAACTACTCCTGTCAAAAGCGGCAAATAGGCAGGCTTTCCTTGCAGCGGAGTGTCATGAGTGCCTATATGAGTATAGTCATCGTTATAAACAGTTAGGTAAAGCCCCCAGGCTTCCTGCCCACCACCCACAGTAGTATTACCTTCAGCCCTAACCTTGTAAACATAGTTTGCTGGAGGAGAAGTAACCTGATCGTATACCCAGAGGTCGGTCCAGCCTTGTGTGTAGACACTAAATGGGGTGGCGTCAGCTTTATCGTGATATACAGCAGCAAAACAGATACCGGTAAAAGCTACAAATAGAATACCAGCAATAATAGAGCTTCTTTTCAACACGTAAAGTACCTCCTTTCTAGTTTAAATTTCTGGTCCAACTCGTTAAAGTAGTTGCAGTACGCTCATGATGCCCTTACCTGCATCACCCCCTCACCCGTATATCCATTGGGAAACTCAATTTGTGACACCCTCATTCATTAATTCATGTTATTAAAGATATAAGCACCGCATCTCCATCATTTTCATTTGCTTAACCAATCAATCTATTCTATGATATTGTCAATAAGCATAAGTAAAAAACTGGTGGGGGAGGGTGATGGGCGCATGAAGAAGCTCACTGCGTCCGACATGGAATATATTGAAGGGCTATACCGTGAAATGTATACGCTTCTGTTCAGCTATGCCAAAAGGGTTTTGCAGAAAGAAGCGCTAGCTGAAGAAGCGGTACAAGAGACCTTTGTAACGGCCTGCCAGCGCCTAGATAGCATTAAATCGAGCCCTAACCCACAGGGTTGGATAATGAACACATTGAAATATATCACCCGACGAATTCAAGAAGCACGCAATTTGCATAGTCGCTACCTATTTCTAGATGAATCGGCACTAAATATCCCTGACCCTACGGCTCATTACAAGGACCCGGCCCTGCTCTACGACGGTCTGGTCAGCCAGGAAGACTATTATTTGCTGAGCCGCACAGGCATAGATGGTTGTTCTACGTTAGAGCTGGCCAAAGAACTGGGCATTAGTTTGGCAGCTTGTCGAAAACGAATCCAAAGGGCAAGAGAAAGGTTTAGAGCCCAATACGGCCGCGAGTATAAGAAAAAGGAAAAAGCTAGATTGGGTGTCACAAAAAAGACTCAATCGCGGATATACGATTAGGGGGTGATGATGCCATGCAATCTGAAAACCGGGATGCACTAAAAGAGCGTTTTGCTCACTTGGATTTAGCACAACTAGAGGAGTTACTCCGGCAGGATTGGTTAGCTGATAGCAATAACCTGACGGCTGAGCAGACTCTGGCGATTTTAGAGGTAATTGAGGAAAAGAAGTCTTCGGGGCTGAATGAAGACAGGGAAGCTGAAGTAGCGGCAGCCTGGCAGTCTTTTAAGCATCACTACCTGCCTCTGGTTGAAGCCGATGAGACTCTATACGGTGCCACTATCAGAAAAACGAAATCTACTAAACGTTGTTTTATACCACCTCGACTTTCCTGGGCCGCAGCTATAATAGTCGTGTTCATCCTGTCTACCTCGGTTTTTGCTTATCAAGTTTATGGTTATAACATCTTCGAGAATATTGCCCAGTGGACAGCCGAGATTTTCCGGCTGAAAGCTCCTGTGGAGCCCAACGACAATCTGAACGAGAATTTAGGGGAAGATTTGTTCCCAGACGCCTCAGACCCCCGGCTGCAACCAGTGTATGCGACAATGAAAGAGCTAGAGATACCGACTACTTTAGCACCAACCTGGATTCCGGAACGCTTCGATGGACATCCGATAGTTGAAACATCCACTACCCCATTTAAGGGGGTAATCTCTGCCTTCATCCACGAATCAGAAACACTCATGCTTAGCTTTGATTACCTTACCAAGGCTGACACCATATATGAAAAGGACGACTCTCTGGTTACCTCGTTACGGATTAACGGCGTCACCTACTACTTCATGTCCAACAATGCGCAGAACCGAGTTGTCTGGTCAGTCGACCAATTCGAATGCTCGATAAATGGAACAGTGACCTATGAAGAACTAGAACAGATAGTGCTATCTATTTATGAAAGGAGATAGAAGATGAGAAAACCAAGGTATTACAGCATTTTACTAGTGGCATTGTTATTAAGCTTTGCTTTTTCATCGCATACAGCGGTAGCAGCGGAAATACCTTTGCGAGCTAGCGATTACTTTGATTCCATTCAGGCATCCTTAGAACCAACTGGCTACGGTCTCGTTCGCATCGATTTCCGAGTAACAGGCACCTCTTTAATGAAACAATTAGGTGCCACTGAAGTGCAGATCAAGGAAAAGACCGCGACATCATGGACTACCGTACGTACTTATCGCTACGAGAATTTCCCTGATCTCATGGGTTATAACGTGCTGCAGCACTCCGGGAGCATCGTCTTCCCTGGTATCGCAGGACGCACCTATGTGGCACACATTACTTTTTACGCCTCAAATGCTAGTGGCAGCGAAAATCAGCTAGTAATCACCTCTCCTGCTACTGCCTACTAGCACAGCAATAACAGATGCAGGAAAGGCCCACCCCGCAACCGAGTGGGCCGTCTATCATATCTCGTAAGCAGGTTCTTGCTGCCTTATACAGAAGCTACGAGCAAGAATGGGGGATTGTTATGGGCAAAAACCAGGTTTCACGGCCGCTGAACCGTAGCAAACTGAGGCTAGCTCTGGGGAAGCGCTACTATACACTGAAGCGATACCTACTCTGGTACTCGGGCCGCTATCGTTTTGCCCGCCAGAGACAAATAGAGCCCCTCCCCTATCTGCATTTTGAGCATAAGACGCCTCTGCTACGGAAGCTGAAAGACGTCGATATGCAATACCAATACAACAAGATTATCAATTTGCGCCTAGCTACGGCCAAGCTAGATGGGCTTATCTTGCAGCCCGGTGAAACCCTGAGCTACTGGAAGACTATCGGCAAGCCGACGGCGAAAAAGGGATACGTTCCAGGTATGGTACTCTTTATGGGCACTTTCCGGTATGGTATTGGTGGCGGTCTCTGCCAACTCTCGAACTTAATCTATTGGATTACACTACATACTCCTTTAACCGTGATAGAGCGCTATCGCCATTCCTTCGATGTTTTCCCCGACGCCAATCGGGTGCTGCCCTTTGGTAGTGGGGCAACCTGCGTTTACCCCTACCGCGACCTGATGATTCGCAATGACACGGCCGCCACGTTCCAGCTACAGGTACGCGTGGGCCCCGAGTTTCTTGAGGGGCGTTGGTTGGCCAACGCCGAACCTGCCTACCGTTACCAGGTGGTAGAACGCAACCACGAAATGCGCAGCGAAGCCTGGGGTGGTTTCAGCCGCCAGAACGAGCTGTATCGCCAGCGTTATAACGTAGATGGGAACTTCGCTGACGAAACCTATGTTACCGAGAACCACGCTCTGTATGTGCCCTTCTTGCCGCCACGCTAACTAACCAGCAACCGTTGCTGTTTCCGTTTCACCTTCAATGCCTAACGCAACAGGCGCCTTCTGGCCTAGAAATCAGTAGCAGCCTGTTGTGTCGGGGTCGTCTGCAAACACGAACTTTCTAATTCGCCTTTAGTCTACCGCCCAGGTCACCACTTCATCTGCGTTAGAAGGTATCTTCAGCATCTCCAATAATAATTTCAGGAACCGTCTCAATTAGCTCCACACCCTGGGAATGAGAGATCTTAACCCGTATAGGCCGATCCAGAATACTCAGCAGCGACTCGACCGCTCCTAATCCAGCCTCTTCATCAATAGGAGCATCTCTTGAAAATACTAGCCCTGGATGCCATCCTTCTCCTAAATCGATGTATTGCTCTGGATCAAAAATCACATAGGGTCTACGGGTCCAGAGGATAGATGCAATCTCATCATCCAGCTTTGCTGAAATAACAGCTCTATTGATTGCCGCTGCCCCATTCTTATGCAGCATTTTAATCTCGATAACAAGGTGTGTCGGAACTCCATCCTCAACCTTTACTGATATTCTGCTGTACGTTTCTACATAAGGGTTGGTTGCTTGATAGCCTGTCTCTGGAAAATCGTAAAGTAGTTTTTGATGATTTGCCTTGGCTCTTGAGTTTACTAGAACAATGATGACAACTATAGCTAGGGCAACGATCAACAATCCAATGAAAATTCGTTTTGGCTTCATCTACCTGTTTTCTGCTACTACACGTTGCGGGTCAGGTAGGGGTGGTGTATATCCCCATGTTTCAGTTGCGGGCCCCATAGCACGAACATATCGCTCCCGCGCAATTTGAGCTAGCATGTAGTGATCGGTATAGTGCTGCGCATACTGGATTCCCGCTGGCGCATAACCGGTTCTATCTTCGTGAAGTGTTGGTTCATTATATTCCGGAAGCACGCGCGTGGAAATATTTCTAAGTTCGAGAGATGTCTCATCCACTTTAACATAGGTAGGAACAACCAATCCAACGGCTTCTGCGCTTTTCACCGCAAAGCAGGTAGTAGTGAAGAGCATTGCTACGATTAGTAAAAGACTGAGGCTAAAGGTTGTGTTCTTTTGCATTTTTTACCTCCCTTTTTCTTCCCAAGAATACGCTCTTAAAGATTGCAGGTCGTAGATGCAAAGGTATGTATATTCGATATATCTCCTCCTTATCATTAATCTAATAGGCGCTAATTGCCTACCGTCGACATAACTTAAAAATCACCCCCTCATCTATTCATGTCGCGAACCCCTTGATTTGTGACACCCTTGTTTGAAAAAGTTTTACTCTATACAATCTCAATGTCCTCCGAACACCTATCTTTACGGGCTTGGTAAGGACTTTCAGGCCTTTATACTCTTTTTACTACAACTGTTCTCATTTGGACCTTTAAGCACTCTATACTATTTCCCGCCATTGGCATTCTGAAGCATTTTATTATACTCTAGTAATTCAAATAGCAAATATAAGTAAAAGCTGGGGGTGATAGTTAGTGTCACACCGACTCACTGAATCTGAGCAACGGTTCCTGAACGAGTTATATGCAAAAATGCGCACACCCATGTCTAATCTGGCAATAGGGACTCTGCGCCAAAACTCCTTGGCAAAAGACGCAGTACAAGAGACGATGCTTATCGCCAGCAAAAAAGAACGGTTTGCCAAGCTAGAGACGGAGCAGTTGGAGGGATTAATCGAGCAGGACTGGCAAGAAGGAGGCAGCACGCTTAATGCGGAAGAAACTCTGGCTATCTTAGAGATACTTGAGGAAAGAAGTCCCTCAGGGGTGACAGATGACGAGATTGAAGCGGAGTGGCAGACTTTCCTAACCGACTATCTGCCCGTATTGGAGGAAACCGGAGAAACCCTTTATGAAGGCATTTACGACCTCACAGAGCCAGCTGTTAAACACCGCTCCAAAACATCTATGCTTACACGCGTTGCCGCTATACTAGCGGTGGTTGTCGTGTCGTCATCGCTGTTTGTTTATAAAACTTACAGCTATAACGTATGGGAGAACTTTGCCAAATGGACGGCCGAAATATTTCGCCTAGATAACCAAGGCGCACCCATCGAAGAGCCTATGTTTCCAAACGCGGCAGATCCAAGACTGCAACCACTTTATGAGGCAATGAAGGATCTAGAAATACCGACAACGTTAGCACCGACTTGGATTCCGGAACGTTTCCAAGCTACCGGAATAATTGACTCATCGGATACTCCATTTAAAGGCGTTGTCAACACCTTTGTCCAGGAACAGGAGGTACTAATGCTGATTTTTGAGCACAGTACCGATACAGACACTATATATGAAAAGGATGACACCGATGTCACCACCTTGAAAATCAACGGAGTCACTTACTACTTCATGTCTAACTTGGCGCAGAATAGAGTTGTCTGGTCGGTAAACCAATTTGAGTGCTCAATTAACGGGACGGTCAGCTATGAAGAGCTGGAACAAATGGTGCGATCAATATACGAGAGGTGATAAAATATAAGAAGGACAAAGTTATCCTGCCCATGGATGGATATTAAAACCCGTGGAGGGATTTCATCCACGGGTTTCTTGTTCTATTTAAACATCAACTCCGTATGTGCTCCCCCGCCCTATCCGGCCCCCGCGTTCGTTCAGCTCCACGCTAGGTGGTGGTTTTCGCTTTTATCTTTCGAAGGAGCAGGGCCGCCAGCGCAACAAACATAACCACTCCGAAGATGACCAGCACAGGGCTCAGCATCCCGGAGCCCTCGCTCCGGCCGCTGTGGAGGTCCATCTCCGCGACGGCTGCCGCCAGATTTTCCACCCCGGCGCGGAACCCGGCAGCGTCGGCCTCCGGGACCAGCCCGTCGCTCACCTGCACATAGGCCTGCTTCAGATTGTGGATTTAGACGACGCATACGGTATCAGCGGCGGCATGCTGGGATATTTCGGCCACCGCGTCGTCAAAAGAAGCGTAGCCGCTGCTCTCCAGCGTCTCCCACTGCCATAGATAGACGTGGCAGCCATAGGCCTTGGAAAATTCGACAAGCCGGGACAACATGACCTTATAGCTGTCCACCATCACATCGCCGATCACCATAAAGGTCGACAGGGCCGGCAGATAGTCGCCCCGCAGCTTCGTGCTAAAGGGGAAGTCCGGCGTCCCATATCTGCTTGCGGACGCCGCCGTACCAAGCAGCGTCAGGGCAAGGACAACCACGAGGAACGTCTTTCCGAGTTTCTTCTTCATCCCGTCATCGCATCCTTTCTAGACAGCCCTCCCCCTGGGAGGGGGTGCCCAGTCTACTGCGGCAGGTCATAAAATGCAGGCACATACCGGTTGAAGACCCGCCCAGTCTCAAGGGTGGCGTTTGCGGCGAGTTCCCCTACTGTGATCCCAACGAAGACCAGCTGGCCGTGGGTGAAGGCACCAGTCTCGACGTCAAAGTAGTAGGAGGCCCCGCACTCATAGGTCTCCCCGCTCGAAACGAGCGTCGGGTTATATGGCAGGGTCGCGATATCAGAGGCGGTGAACTCCACGATGACAGCACTTGCTGCGTCAAGGAAAGCTTGCGTGCTATCTTCGACCTTTAGATCGATCAGGGAAGAATCCCCCGTGAGCGGGATTACCATTGTTTCCTCAGCTTGCTCCTCCACATAGAGAACCGGAGGAACAATTTCCACGTCTTTAAGATTCAACGATTCCTGCGAATACAAAGGTATAGGTTACAGTCCCGTTTTCAAAGGAAGCCATGTTCAACGTGCTGCGTGTGCCGTCCTTGAGGTTTACCAGCTCCGCAGATTTGGTCTCCAAAACCATCGGATCGTCAATTGAGCGAACGACTACTGAGCTAATGATTATCATATTTGGCGATCTTGAACATGAAGGCGAGACATTTGCGGGCGGAGCGTATTCTCTTGATACGGGAGCCTCCACCCCTCGCCCATAGCCCCTAAGACTCAAACACTGCGAAAAAATGGATACGAAGATGAAGGAGTGATGCCTAGAGCTGTCGCCCCAAACACGCTGGTGAACACAATCTGTTTTCGCCAGGGTGGTCAACATTTCGCTAAGTGCGGTGGTCAATTTTTAGGTGGACAAATGCATTGAATGAAGGCCAGGAACGAACGCAGATCCAGTCAACTACATAGCCTCTGACCAGCAAGTCTAACATATTAGATGCACAACCTGCAGTCAAGAGTGTCAAGGCAGGAATAGTATTCAAGCTGTTCTTACGGCTAATAAAGAAAGCTTGCTGGAACAATACAATCAGCTGGCTGGCGATACGCCGCTGATTTTCCTAACTACCGTAATGCCTGACAGCTGGGAGCAGTCGGTGAACAAAAAACTCCGCAATTACGCAGATATCCATGCGGGAGTTTATATAGCTGATTGGTACGCCCTAGCAAAAACTCATCCCGAGTGGTTTTATGACCATGGCACCCATATCAGTTGCGATTATTTTCCGCCAGTATGCGCCTAATTTCCTTCAGATGCCTGTCAATGTTAACAAGCTCCCACACTACGAAAATAAGCAAAAGCATAATGATTATAGGCATATCCTTCCCACCTCTTAGCTACAAGTGATCTGGCTAAGACAGCCAGATCACTTGTAGTATTCATGGCAAACTAATGAATCCTAATGATGATTTGGTGTGATTAGTCTAGAAATCATCCCAGTTAAAGTTATGGGTATGAAGTCCTCCAGGCGATGTGTGATAGTTACCAGGCAAGGAAATAGAGATTGAGGGAGCTCCACCAAAACTTATAGACCCATTAATAGGCCAAATTTGATGAAAATACTTGCCCAGCAGGCCGATACTATCAGGGCCGCTTTTGCCAGTCTTAGCCTGCTGTACTTTTACAGATAACCATCCAGAATGGCTATCGGCTGAAACATAGTTTCCGTCCCAGTTTGTAAAACCCGATATTATGTCGTGCCGGCTAGAAAGTCCTGTAGTAGCATTTGCATCGTAATTCGTACCTGATTGCATGCTATAATAACTACCCGAATGCGCATAGTATCTCCATTCTTGACTATTATTAACATAGTCCCAACCAGATTCCCAAGCCACCGCTACCTTGTCAACAAAAGTCTGGAGAGGCGCCGCCAACCATGCCCAGGTGTATGTAATTAGAAACTGAGCCATACCGGCGGGGGCTGTACTTACTCTAGACAAAACAAATGTTCCATGATAGTTATTTATATCGACACGCTCTACGCCTAAATCACCGATGTTCGAAACCTCCGTCTGCATGCTCACAAACTTACATCCCTCATTGTACAGTAACTCTCTAAGATCATAGTCAAAAGAGTTAATGATATCCAGTGGATACCCACTATCAATAAGATACTGATTCAACACGCCCTCGTCAATCTTTATATCATTCTCTGGTGTGGTTACTGCTGCAAAGGTTGCAGAAGGAAGTAAAAGCAACAAGCAGAGCACAAAAGCAACACATCTTTTCATTAATTTCACCTTTCTTTCCTTATCTTATCACCTTGCTGACTGCGACAAAACCCTGGACAACTCTACTACCGCAATAGCGTTCAAATATCTTATCAGCATCACCCCCTCATCTATCTATTTCCTGAGACACGCGATTTGTGACACCCTGATTAAAAATAATTTTCTTAGATCCAAATTAAATATCCCCCCAATGCCCGTGTTACGGGGTTAACTCCGTTTTAGAAGGCCACATAGATACAAAAGCAGATCAAATCAATCCTGACTTGCTTTATGAGGGCCTGGTAAGTGAGGAAGATTACTGCATACTTCGCCGCCTAGGGATTGATGGTTGTACAGTTAAGGAACTGGCTGACGAGCTTAGTATCAGTTCGGCTACAGCCCGTAAACGAATCCAAAGGGCAGGAGAGAGATTTCGAAAACAGTATGCGCAGCAGATAGACGTGATTGAAAAAGACTTATAAAGGGGTGTCACAAAACGCGCCCTTCAGGAAATATATAAGTAAGGGGGTACTAACGCTATGCGAAGAGACAAGGAATTCTACAAAGAACACTTTGCCAATTTTGATGTCGATCAACTAGAGGAGCTAATCCAACGAGATTGGCAAGCTGATGGCACTCTGCTTAATGCGGAACAAGTTCTAGCTATCGCAGAGATACTTGAGGAGAAAATTCCTTCGGGGGTGACGGATGAGGAAATCGAAGCAGACTGGCAATCTTTCTTGAACGATTATCTGCCACTACTAGAGGTGGACGAACCCCTTACTGAAGCCAAGGGAAATAAAGAGCAACTTCCCAAGCACTCCAGAATTGCGTGGGCTGCCGGCATACTAGCGGTGGTTATTCTGTCTACCTCTGTGTTTACCCAGCTAGTCTACGGTTATAACGTGTGGGAGAATTTGGCTAAGTGGACGGCAGAGATCTTCCAGCTGAAGACTCCTGTTCCACCCAACGAGAATCCTGAAGAAGATATGTTCTCAAACGCGGCAGATCCAAGACTACAACCACTTTATGAGGCGATGAGGGATCTAGAAATACCGACAACGTTAGCACCGACTTGGATTCCGGAACGCTTTGAGGACCCGGGAATAATTGAGACGTCAGACTTCCCGTTTAAGGGGGTGGTCACTGCCTTTACCCAAGAGCAAGAAACACTGATGCTCATCTTTGACTACATTGCTGACGGGGAAACCATGTATGAAAAGGATGATGCGCCTGTAGAAACTTTGAAAATCAACGGGGTCACCTACTACTTCATGTCTAATCTGGCACATAAGCAGGTTATCTGGTCGGTAAACGAATTCGAATGTTCGATTCAAGGGACGGTCAGCTATGAAGAGTTATAACAAATGGTGCGGTCTATATACGAGAGGTGATAAGAAATGAAGCGAGCAAAATTAAGCAGTATTATTCTAGCAGTAATGTTACTAGGGCTAGCCGTTGTGCCACAGATGGTGGCAGCAAATACGGAGCCTTTGAGAGCCTGTGAGTATATTTTCAGTCGTCAAGCAGCTGCAGTACCACTTAACTACGGCCAGATCCGCTTTGATTTCCAGATATACTTCCATTATGAATCAACTGGGCGTAACTGAGATACAAATCCTAGAGCAAAACGGAACTTCATGGAGAACGGTTGAGATCTACCGCTACCAAGACTATCCTAATCTCATGGGGAGCAATACATTAAGACACACCGGCAGCATAACTTTCCCTGGCATCGCCGGTCGAACTTATGTAGCCCACATTACCTTCTACGCCGCAAATGCAAAGGGCAGTGAAACACAGGTAATTACCACCTCTTCTGTCACTGCCTACTAGTTTAGCAGCTAGTTCTGTTACTCAAATACCTGTTTTGGATAGGGTAGCAGTCGAGATGTACGCTAATACTACCTATTTGATAAACGTATTATAAAGAGTAGCACAGCCACGGGGAGCCTACCGCCCCGTGGCTTTTGCTATCCAGCCCTTCCCCAAAAAATTACACCAGCAGAAAGCGAACATATGTGCTATAATCTATGCATATACGAACCTTTGTTCGTATATACTAATTAATAATTAGCCTTTAGGGGAAGGTGTTTGACATGAGTAAGCGCTACCAAGATCTGATTGAGCTTAAGCTCGCAGATCGGCGCCCGCAAGCCTTCGTTTGGCGGGGGCGTAATTATGAAATCAAAGAAGTGCTCAAACGATGGACTGTAAGCGGAGATTGGTGGCAAAAGGAATCGCGCCGCCTGCATGCGGTGGTGGCGGCAAAACGCTACGGCGAGTGGGGGCAATATGAAATAGTCTATGTCGCCAAACGACGACAATGGTTTTTGCATCGGGTTTATGACTGATACTAGCTTTGTGCACTTACACGTGCATTCTAACTTTAGTTATAAAGATGCCACACCCCACCCCCACGAGCTGATCAAAGCCGCCGCCTTTTATGAAATGCCGGCGGTGGCTCTGACCGACCACAGCACTTTGGCAGGAGCCATTCGCTTTTACCGAGCCGCCCAAGGTTCGGGTGTTAAGCCAATTATCGGCACAGAAATTGAGCTGACCAGTGGCCACCATCTAACCCTATTGGCGGAAAACCTGGCCGGTTATAGCAATTTATGCCGTTTGCTAACCGAACTTCACCTCTCCCAGCCCGGTGAAACCCGCCCTTTGGCCAACTGGGAGACAATCGCCCCTCTAGCAGATAACCTGGTTTGCCTTTCTGGCTGTGGCCACTCGCGCCTTAGCCAAGATTTGCTACAAGGGAATTTAGCCGCGGCCCGCCAGTTCTTAAGCCAACTGGCCGATGTTTTTCCCGCCAGTTGCTATGTGGAGCTGGAAAACCCTTTGCTGCCCCACACACCCGGGTTAATCCAGCAGCTGGTGGGGCTGGCCAATAGCCTGAAGTTACCGCTGGTGGCCACCAACAATGTACATTTCCTGCGCCGGCGCGACCACAAGGTGCGCGATCTGCTGGTCTGCATGGGGGCGAATATCAATCTACGGCAACCCCACCCCTACCGTCACCAAAACGACCAGCGCTATTTCAAAGGGCCCCGCACTATGGCTAAGCTCTTTGCCGCCTATCCACAGGCCCTGGCCAACACCTTGCGCATAGCCGAGCGCTGCCAGCTACGATTGCCTATAGGTGAATACCATTTTCCCTACTTCCCTTTACCCGAGGGACAAACGGCCTCCGGTTTTCTGCGCCAGCTTTGCCAAGAAGCATTAGATAAGAAATATCGGCCAGAACAAAAGACGCGGGCCCAAGAGCGGCTAGAGCATGAGCTGGCTATTATTGAGCAATTGGGCTTTTGCGAGTACTTCCTGGTGGTGTGGGACATCGTTAACTTTGCTAAGCAAGAAGGCATTCGCTGCGCGGGGAGAGGGTCAGCCGCCGATTCGCTGGTGACCTATTTACTCGACATCACCACCGTTGATCCGCTAGAATATGACCTACTCTTTGAACGTTTTCTTAACCCGGAGCGCAAAGGTATGCCCGACATTGATCTGGATATCGATTCTAGCCGCCGTGATGAGGTCTTGACCTATGTTTATAACAAATACTCGACCCGCCGCGTGGCCATGGTGGGCACGGTGAACACTATTTCTGCCCGCAGCGCTTTGCGGGAAGTAGCTAAGGCCATGAACATTAACAAAGCAGAAGTTGACCGCTTGGCTCGCTTTTTGCCGCGCATCGCTGCCGATCGCATGGAGGCGGCCATCGCTTCTTTGCCCGAACTGCAGGGTCAGTTTCCTAAAGGGGAGCCTTGGGATACCCTACTCCACTTTTGCCAGCAGATAGACAGTTTCCCGCGCCATCTGAGCGTACATCTGGGCGGCGTGGTTATTAGCCGGCAACCGTTGACCGATCTGGTGCCTCTGCAGTGGAGCGCAAAGGGGGTGATCATTACCCAATATGATAAAGACGACATTGAATACTTGGGGCTAGTAAAAATGGACCTTTTAGGACTGCGCATCCTCTCGGCCATCGAAGAAACGGTGCAGAGGCTTAAGCAGGATGGCATCGAGCTGCGCTTAGAAGAGCTGCCGCTGGATGACCCGGCGGTTTACGACCTACTCCGCTCCACCAAAACCGTGGGCCTCTTCCAACTGGAAAGCCCCGGTATGCGGGAGCTTTTAGGCAAGCTACAACCCACCTGCTTTAGTGACATAGTGGCCAATATATCCCTCATGCGCCCCGGGCCCATGCAGGGCAACATGGTCACCCCCTATATCCGGCGTCGCCACGGGCTGGAACCGGTCACCTACGCCCACCCCAGCCTGAAACCGATTCTGGAATCCACCTACGGAGTAATCATTTACCAAGAGCAGGTCTTGCAGGTGGCCAGCACCCTGGCCGGTTTCACGTTAGGTCAGGCCGACCTTCTGCGCCGCTTCATGACCCATGAGCGTTCACCGGAAGAGATGGCCGGTTTGGAGGCCGAATTTGTGGCCGGCGCTACCAGCCACGGGGTGGATGAACAGACCGCTAAGAAGGTCTTTCAACAACTGGCGGCCTTTGCCTCCTATGGCTTTAACAAAGCCCACGCTGCCACCTTTGGGCTTACCGGTTACTACACGGCCTACCTAAAGGCCCATTACCCGGCCCATTTCTTAGTGGCTCTGCTCAACCACCAACCCATGGGGTTTTATCCACCGCGGGTGGTTTTACACGAAGCCCGCCTATTAGGTATTCCTATTTACCCCATTGATATTAATGCCAGCGAGGACAACTTCTCCCTGGAAAAGGGCGGTATCCGCGTGGGGCTAAGGGCGCTACAAGGTTTAAATGACAAACACATTGCCGATATCTGCGCAGCGCGCAGGGAGCGGCCCTTTGCATCGTTTGCCGACTTCCTCTGGCGGGTTAAGCTACCCCAAAAGGCGGTGCGCAATCTAATTCGCATCGGTGCCTTCCGTGCCTTCGGCCCAGCTCGCGATTTAATGCTGAAACTAGCTATTAGCGGGCAAAACAAAACCAACCAGCCCCCAGGGCAATGTGTGCTGCCCCTAACAGCGCCCGACACCAACAATCCAATTCCTAGCCCACTGGATAAGCAAGCAGCCATCCTTACCGAGCTAGAACTAACCGGGCTGTATATCTCGGGCCACCCGCTGGAACACTACCGCCCTCTACTGGCCAGCTATGAAGCCATAACCAGCCAACAGCTGCGCTGGTGCAGCGATGGGCACAAAGTGAGGGTGGCCGGCATCATCGTTTCTCGCCAGATGCCCCCCACCAAAAGCAAACAGCGCATCATCTTTCTTACCATTGAGGATGAGTGGGGCCTGATCGATGTAACGGTTCTCCCCCACACCCAAGAGAAGTATGCCAAAGTGGCCCTCGGTTGCGCCCTTCTACTTATAGAAGGCACCGTACGCCGAACGGGGCCGGAAAGCATTAGCGTCACCGCTGAGCGGCTGTTTGACCTCAGGCGTTTGCGGAAGAAGGAAACATAAGAACAGCCCCTCTTGGGTCATCACACCCAGGAGGGGCTTATGGTTAAAACTTGCGTAAACGTTAAGAACCACTCCGACCAACTACATATAGCCGGTAAATGAGCGGGCGGCTTTAATACCCAGGATAATCAACAACACTAGAACTAAGAGAACCATCGGAAAAGCAGCTTCCCTCTTCCCCATTGCTTGCACCTCCAGTTAAGGAATGCCAAATGCCATGCTCAACATCCGCTGACTCAAATCACATTCTGGGGAGGGGCGCCCAACAGCACCCCGAAACCTTACAGGCTTCCACCTCTATATCTCTTGAAAGCAGCGAATTGTGACAGGGGTATCGCTCACCTTGGTTTTCCCCGGTGCGTCAAGAACTCCCTAGTGCTAAGGGATAGCAGCGGAGAGAAAGAGGATTCTGAAGCAGCTGAGTGCAAAAACGAAGTAACCGGCCGAAAAGCCGGTTACTCCTTTCTTCGGTGGCCTGACAGGGCATGAGAGGGCCCTCACACAGGGCCCTCTACCAACTACTATTCTTGACATCCACTTTCACTAGTTAGCCACTATTCTTCCTCGCCAGTCGCTGTCCCTCAAACAGAGAGAGGAAATCTCTCCAGCGAACTCCGGCGGTATTCTGTAGCTTCTCAAATATGGTGGCTGCGAAGGGTTTGCTCAAACTCTTAAGCAATATGGTGCTCTCGTTTCCTTCCGCGTTAGTTACGCGTAGCTCTGTTCTAAAGCCCAGGTTAATCCAGAACTTCACTTCTGTATCATCTACCGCCCGTAAACGAACCTGCTTAATGCCCCCGTTTTCCACTATCTTCTCTACTTCAATATATAGCGCCTTCAGGTGATTGAGATCAGCATCCTCATAGTAACCGTAACGGTCTATCCATAGGGTGGTCTTGCCTCTATACTTCTCAATTGATGTCTCAAAATAGGCTTTGGCATTCCGAAAAGTTACATACCCATTATCATTGGCAATCCACACGTTTTTCCTCATGCCAATCCCTCTCCCCGTGCAACAAAATGGCAACTGGGTGCGACTAGAGACTTGATTTCATTCCCCAAAGCTATTGCTTTAAAGATCCTCCTATCTATACATAGCAACATATGGCAATGATGGTGCGATTCATTCTATCTCAGATGATGTACTTATCTATCTGTCCATAAACATTATACCATTCTTTGCCCGACCGTTGTTTAATTCTGAAATTAAGCTAATGTCAATAATGCCAAGGGGTAACATCATTACTACTGCACAGATTATTCCACTATATATAAGGAATATGCTGGTTTGATGACGAAAGGATATACAATGAAGTTATGCCTAATAGGTAGCTGTGTTAGCTACGGGAGGTGATGCGAGTGTTCGCCCGGCTGGGAGTGCTGAACATTCAGCGGCAACAGGGGCGTAGTCTACTAGTTCTGGCCACTTTAGCTTTGGCGGCCATTAGTCTCACCTACTCCCTCTTTGTGCGCGACATACCACCTTTAAGGGTGGCGCCGCTACTGAGTAAGGTTACGGGCGGGGAAGTTCTGGTGGCCCCTTTACGCTGGGCGGGGCAGCAAACCAGCGACGTTTCCACCCATGTAAACTACCGTTATGCGCGGCTAGTGGCCAGCGGCTCCAGCTGGTTGGAATGGTTTTACCCAGAGCTTTATGACCAAGGCTTCTGGGCAAGAGACGATATTACGCCCAGTGAGTTCTTTGATCCGGCGGATGTTAAAGCACTAGCGGAGTTCCCCGGGGTGGAAGAGGTACTTATTACTCCCATGCTGACGGCCCTTGTCCATGCGGTGGGAGACAAGGGCGTAGTGGAATATCCAGTGCGTTTAACACCCATGCTGCCTCGCCTGCAGGAGTTTGCCAATGGCGAAGCAGGCCAGGTGGCAACAGAAAAGCTGATATGGTTGAACTCGCAAATGCACGTGCCTCCGTCTTCGCCAACCTATAAGAAAGGCCAGGCGGTGGAACTGCTGCTTCCAAAACAGAGCAGACGTGGAGGGCTGGAACATGCGGAGGGCCAGCGCTATGAATTGGCTTTTGCCGGTTATGTGGAAATACCCACCCGGTCGGTCGCATGGTATGGCTCGGGGGAACAGGTATGGGAGTCAACCCCCAGTTTACAGCTGGAAACTGGTGTCTTTAAGGCAAATGTGGCCTGGGTATCGGAGGCGGCCTGGCAAGACGTATTACAAGAAGTTGGGATAGATGGGCAACTGCCGGTAAGCAACCTGGTGCTGCGTGTGGCTGATCTGCGGCAGCTGGATGAAATCATTGTGCGTTTGGGCGAGGCCTTCCCCCACCTGACCTTTGTGCACATGAACCGGGTGGAAGAGCGCCTCTATGAGACGGGAAGAATGGAGCATTTTCGCAGAGCAC
The DNA here is from genome assembly GCA_029781045.1 of Bacillota bacterium. Lineage (GTDB taxonomy): Bacteria > Bacillota > UBA994 > UBA5500 > UBA5500 > UBA5500. Next base: position 27,116 of record JAKOXL010000031.1, read on the forward strand.
CTAAAGACGTGTGGACGAAGGTAGAACAGTCGGGGCTGGTGGTGCCCCAATCATTCAGCCCGGTCTTTAGCATCTTATTCCTGCTCATAGCCGGTCTGCTCTTGGGCGGGCATATGTTAACGGGAGCCGCTGCTCGTAGGAAGGAGATCGGCATGCTGCGGGCCCTAGGGGCTAGACGGCGCGACATACTAGTGTTGGGAGCCAGCGAAACCAGTTTCTTAACCTTTGTGGGCGTAACCATTGGTTACCTGGCACTGCGACTATTTGGTATGATTATGGAACTGCGGGGCGGGCAAAAGTTGCTAAGCGTGCTCTGGCGCATGGCCGGCGAATATGGGCAAGTATTGGGGATATCCCTTGTCGTGTCGCTAATCTTCGCCCTGCTTCCCATCTGGCGTCTATCACAAATTACGCCGATGGAGGTGCTGCGGCATGAGTAGTTTTATCTTTTTACTCTGTAAGCGTTTGCATCGTTTTCGCTTCCCCTACTTGCTGGCTGCCTTCTTGGTGGCAGCGGTGCTGACGGCCGCTTTGCTCTACCAGGGTTATGTGAATGCTCTATCCAGCCAGTTTAGGGGCCGCCTAACCCACCCCACCATCCCTGGGGCCATAATGGCTCGCCAATTACCTGGGGTACAACCTCCGGTGGTGGTTAACGCTCAGCCGCTGCTGAAGTTACATATTTGGGATATCAACACACGGCATGGCAACCTGCAAATTGCCGGGGTTGCCAGCACCACACTGGCCGATTGGCCCCTGCCGCAGCCGGGCGAAGTGTGGTTGCCGGAAAGCCTAAAGGGGCAAGTCTTTGACGAGGAAGTGGGCGACACTATTGCTCTCACCCACTTAGGCAACCAGGGCCGCTCTACGGCCACCGCCCGGGTGGCCGGCTACTATGCCGATGGCGGATTCTTGAATCCGCTCTTGGTAAGCCAAGCCTGGGTTGCGTCTTGGCTAGACGAGGAAGCGGGTAGCATAATTCTTGCTTACCCGGAGGCAGCGCTAAACGAACTACGGCGCTGGGAAGGCAACAATGAAAAGGCGGAGCTTATCCGCCAGAATGATGTGGTGCAAAACGCCACCAATCTGGTGGGTTCCATCTATGCGGGTGGCCAAGGTGTCATCTTGCTAGGAGTGGTTTTCTTAGCCTTGGGGCTTGGCATTTTAGCCATGTTGGTGTTCTTAGACAGCCGCGGCGAGTTTGCCGTGCTCAAAGCTCTTGGCTTAAGGCCCCGCACCGTAGGTAGATTACTGTGGGCCGAGTTCGCCGTTACCGTAGCCGTTGGTCTTGGCATCGGCTGGGTAATTCTACTGTTGACTGCTCGCCAGGTCGGCTTCCCTCTGGCTATCGATACCCATCTGTTCCGCTACGGACTGCTGCTGGTAGCCATAGCCTATCTGGTAGCCCTGGTGGCACCGGCCCGATTGGCTCGGGTGGCCTTGGTAAATGAACTGATGCTGGGGCGCCCCATTCTACTTTGGAAGCAGATCATCGGCAAGCCCGTCGAAAGGCACCCGGCTTTCCATGATTTGCTGGAGCAAGGTTTGACTTGCCTCAAGCTGGAGCGGGATGGCCAAGGTTTTCGGGGCGCTATCCTGCAGGCGGTGGGGGCACGAGTAAAGCAGGGGGAGCCGCTGGCCTTCCTACCGGTTTGGTTTGGTATGGGAGAAAAGCACTATGTGGCACCCCATGACGGTATTTTGCGAGTAGTAGACCCGGGTCGCGGTGTGATCGGTATTGCGCCTATTCAAAAGGGAGGGGAGAAAAATGAGCAAGGAAATACTGAGAACCGTAAATCTATTTAAAGCCTTTCATCTGGGGGAGACGATTTACGCCGTAAATGATGTAAACATCACTCTTAAGGCAGGAACCCTCAATGTGATTGTGGGGCCCTCGGGCAGTGGCAAAAGCACTCTGCTCAGCCTACTGGGTGGGCTGGACCGCCCCATCAGCGGAGATATCATCTTAGACGGCCAGTCTTATGCGGCCCTCAGTGAAGATGAACTAGCCATGCTGCGGCGCCGCAAGTTGGGCTATGTCTTCCAGTTTTTCAACCTTATCCCCCACCTGACGGCACTGGAGAATGTGATGTTGCCCATGCAGTTCATTGGTATGTCTCACCGGGCCGCCAAAGAACGAGCCACTATGCTGATGGAAAAGGTGGGGCTGGAAAAGCGCCTACGCCATCTTCCCCTCCAACTTTCGGGTGGAGAACAACAGCGGGTGGCCATCGCTCGGGCTTTGGCTAACCAGCCGGCCCTAGTGCTTGCCGACGAACCGACAGGCAATTTGGATACACAGAATCGCGATGAAATAGTGGCTCTGTTTAAGCAGTTGAATGAGGAAGACGGCCAAACCTTCGTTATGATCACCCATGACCCCAGCATGCGCCACCATGCCCACCAGGTTTTTGAGATGATTGATGGGAAGGTTACGGCCGTGGACAATGGCTAGAGTTATGCCTTACTGTCGAAATCAAAAGGCCACTCGTTAACTGAGTGGCCTTTTCTCAACCCTCTGCTAGATATCGATTATGACATCTGGCTCGACCAACAACAGCTCTATTCCTGCATCGTGAACCAACTTAACCAAGAGTGGTCAATCATCTCGTCAAACTTGTCGTCCGCAAGTGATCTAAGTGGGGTCGTTCAAGAGAAACTAACGAACTAAAGAGTGCTTTATCCTTCCTTAAGCTGCCGCATAATCTCACGGGCATTGACAATGGCATCATCGGCAAAGCAGTTGTTGAACATGATGTAGACTACGCTGGCCCTGGAGGCCAGCTTCTTTATGGGTCCTATCCATTCGGCCAACTCTTCAGAGCTGTAGAGGTAATGAAAGCGTTCGTAAACCGGGATGTTCTTGGCGAACCAGTTTTTCAGGTTGCGTCCGTTGAAGCGTACGACAGCCATATCGGCAGCCGTTGCCACCGAAATGGGCGGTATGGTGCGACGAGTTCTGAACTGGGGCTCATCCACCACCACATACGGCAGGTCATGCTGTTTTAGCCAGCGGAAGGTTGCAAGCGCTTGCTGGTGTGACGCCAACCAGCTGGGATGGCGGAACTGAATGGCTAACCTGTATTCGGGCAAACGCTCTTGGCATTCCAGGATATAGGCCTGGTTTTCGGGGGAGCAGACAAACCAGGGCGGAAATTGAAACAGAACGTAACCCAGCTTACCGGCGGCATGTAAAGGACGAATAGCACTGGCAAACATGCGCCATTCTGTTTCCTCGGCCTTTCTGTCCCGCTCATGCAACGTTAAGCTTTTATAAGCCTTAATGTTGAAGATGAAGTCGGCGGGAGTACGCTCTACCCATAGATGAGAGTTGCGCTCAGCCGGTAGATGATAGTAGGTGCTATCTACCTCCACCGTGTCAAAATGGGTGGCATAGTACCGCAGGCGCTGCTCTGCCGTTTTGGCCTCAGGTGGGTAGAAACGTCCACAGTTGATTAGCGTAGGATCGGTCCAACTACAGGTACCTATACGGAACAAGGCTTGTCTACCTGCCTTTCACACTTGCTTAGGCACAGAGGCTTGCGCAGGCCCTCACGCATCCCCGCACCCTACAGGTTAAAAGAAGTGCAGGCGCAGTTGCGCCTGCCGAATTACTCGTCATCGTCCGTTGTTCCCCATTATACCTCCTAAGACTCCGGCTACCACATCAACCAGTGGCCTGATTAAGCCTTTCATACTGAACCCTAAGGGTGTTGAGGTAGTTAGCCCTGCCAGAGCGCCCAATAGTAGTGCATAACCTACGCCTACAACTCCTCCATTCAACAAGCCTCCCCCACCAGCACGGCGGGCAGCCAAACGCCCCCCGAGGAAGACGGCAATGAAACTGGTACCATAGGCGGCATAGGTCATATATTGATCGGGCAGCGAGGTTAGAGTAAACAACAGGCTCCAGCCGAGAAAGGCAACAAGAGCAAAAATGAGTGCAAACCCCAAGCCGGAAAGAACGGCATACAGAGAGAACCCGGGCTTCGTAGGCGGTGCAGCCTTAGCGCTGGTGCGACGCGTCGGTTTGCGAGTAGGCACGTCCTTCACCTCCCAGTAAATCTGGTTTCACCATAATCTATTAGAGGTGTAGGACAAATATGTGCTGCTATGACGAGCTAGCCCTGGTAAATACTTGCTTCCGTTTGCACCTGGCAAAGACGGCTATAGAGGCCGCCCTGAGCCAGCAACTCTTCGTGATTGCCCCGCTCCACAATCCGCCCTTCTTCCAAAACCAGAATGGTATCGGCCCGCTTCACTGTTGACAGACGGTGGGCGATAACGATGATGGTGCGGGTGCCAGCAAGAGCATCGATGGCTGCCTGAATCTCGGCCTCGGTTTCCACGTCAACGGCGGAAGTGGCTTCATCTAGGATCAAGATGGGGGCATTACGCAGCACAGCCCGCGCAATAGCCAGACGTTGTTTCTGACCACCGGATAGGCGCAATCCCCGTTCACCAATGGGCGTTTCGTAGCCTCTCTCGGTAGCCATGATAAAATCGTGGGCTCGGGCGATCTTGGCAGCAGCGATAATCTCGGCTCTTGTGGCATTCTCATTACCGTAGGCTATGTTCTCAACAATGGTGCCATTGAAAAGGAAAACATCTTGTAGCACCACAGAGATTTGCTCCCGCAACGAATGCAGTGTAATATCCCGCAGATCACGGCCATCTAGAGTGTTCCTTCCCTCTCGGGGATCGTAAAAACGGGCAATCAAGCTGACAATTGATGTCTTTCCTACCCCCGTGGGTCCCACTAAAGCTATCATTTCACCTGGCTTGGCCTCAAAGGTTATGTCTTCTAGAACTGTTTGCCCATCATTGTAACCAAAACTCACGTTTTCAAAAGCTATATGGCCAGAACTACGGGGAACCTCGACGGCACCTGGGGCATCGGTGATATCAGGGCTGGTGTCGAGCACTTTGAACACCCGCTCCCCACCGGCATAGGCCTGCTGCACATCTTCCATCAGACGAGCCAACATGGTAATAGGGCGGTAGAAGAGATTGAGATAGAGCATAAAGCCAACTATATCACTACCCCGCATGGTACCCTGAATGGCCAGCAGGCCGCCAAAGAAGATGACAATGACCGTTCCTAAGGAAGTGAGAAACTCAATGGCCGGGTGATAGATAGCTCCTTGGCGCAGGGCCCTTAGCATGGCCACCATGTGGCTCTGGGACTTATCATCGACCCGCTCCCTTTCCTGCTCCTGCTTGTTAAACACCTGGATCTCTTTCAAGCCAGAGAAGTTATCTTGCAGTATGGCATTCAGTTCCGCAATCTTCTCCTGCGCCAAACGGAAACTGGGCCGCACCCGCTGGGCATAGACCTGAGTGGCCACTATGAGCAAAGGCACTGGTACGAGGGTGAGCGCAGCCAGCTTGGAGTTCATGCTAAAGAGGATCACGGCCACCCCAGTTAGGACTAAGATGTTGGCGGCCAGATCGGGAATGGCATGGGCAATAAGGGATTCAAAGGTGCGCACATCATTTATGGTGATGGACATTAACTGTCCGGTTTGCTTATCGTGGAAGAAACCCATAGAAAGCTTCTGCATGTGATCGTAAACCTTGGTGCGCATGTTGGCGACCAGCTTCCAGGAGCCGACATGGGACATGTAGCTGGCTAGAAAGCGGAAAACGATCTTTATCAGATAAAGGCCCAAGAGGGCAAGAGTAATTGGTACTAGTCTATCCATGGTGAGTAAGCCGTCGGTTTCCAGATAGGCGAGCACCTGTCGCACCAACTGGGGAGCAA
>JAKOXL010000014.1 GCA_029781045.1 Bacillota bacterium
TGGTTAGCTGATGCTCTTACTACTGTCAAGAATCTTCTCTCTCAAGCGTGGACCTGGACCATTAACCGGTTGGGCGATGCCTGGGATTGGTTAAAAGACTCAGCTCTGATGCAGTGGCTTGATGATCTGAAACAGAAAATCACCGACAGCAAAGCCTGGCAATGGACAATAGATGTTGCCCTTCCCGCTGTCATCGAAGGCGGCAAGGCTGTAATCACAGCCGTAGTTGAAGCAGGCGGCAGGATGTATGACGCTATCAAAAAGGGCCTAGATACTGGTGATTGGTCCGATTTTTGGAATATCACGAGCGACATCTGGAACGCGGGCGTAGCCATTGCCTTGAGCCTGCAGTTGGTTAGTGGTGCGGCATCGTGGATTTTGACGGCAATCGGCAGCATCTTCGGAAACTCTGCCGGCAAACTAGGCATCGGCGGCATACCCCTTGCAATCGGGCTCTTGACTGTTGGCATACAGTTGTTGGAGGCCCAGGCTGAGGGCAGCTATGAGGCGTTTGTGCGAAACACCCTTGTGGCTGCTCTGGTGGGTGCCATTGGTGGAGCGGTGTTCGGCCCCAGTGGTGCATTGATAGGGTTTAATTTAACGTTGGGCTTCAAACTGGGTGAGAAAGTCGAGGAAGGTTTCTACTCGGTTGTTGAATCGTTGGGCTTGCCAAGAAGCCACCTGCAGATGCTGGAAGAGTACGAGGCGTACAGAAAACAGGTGGAGGAAGCGGCTGGCCTGTCGTGGTGGGACAAGCTCCTAGGTCGTAAGCCAGAGGGCCTACTGTCCTTTGATGAATGGAAAAAAGCAATGGGATATGTTACCGAAGAGTTGGAGAGCGTAACTGAATCAGTCGAAGAAACGATTGAAGCAATTGAAGAACTTGATGAAGTCCTAAACACAACTAGCGGCTTTGATCCGTTGCTTGATGCAATCTACCGAGCCGAAGGTGGCGCCCAAGCCCGTGTACCCTACGGCATGACCGGCTTTGCTGATGCAGGTAATAAGTTCAGCAACGAGCGCAACCAGGCGCTATTTGAACAGCTATCACAGGGCATGGTTGAAGGCAGTGAGGAGTATTACCGCACCGCTGCGCTGGTAAGTGCACAACACTACTGGAACACGTTTCAACAGAAGTTTCCCGAAGTTGCGGGCAAGACATTTGAACAGTTGGAACCTGAGATGCAACAGCTGTTTGTTCTCCACATGGGGCGCTGGTTTAGTCCGCCGAATGCCCACGAACTAAACAAAAATTGGGTCCCTAATGTGCTAAGCGCATTGGGACACGGTGATGTAGCAAAAGAGTTCCGAGCTGGTTCGGGGAACCTCATTGACGCCTGGTTGGACGGCATATACGCCAAGTCTGGAGACGCAGAACAGGCTGCTAACTATATCGCAGGAATCTTTGCCGATTACCTGGTCGGCGAATCGCCGCCTCCAGAGGGACCGCTGTCTGTTATTGATGAGGGCGGCGCAGCCATCATGGAGGCGTGGACTGAGGGCGTTGTCGAGGGCCTAGATGAGGGTAAACCGAAGCTCACCACGGCGCTTGAGAAGATCAGAGAACTCTTCTCGGCCATCTGGGAAAAAGTGCCGGAGGAAATCCGGGAGCCCATTGACAAAGCCATTGGTTACGTTATGGACCTTGTCAGCCAAGCTGAAGAAGCCCTCTTCAAACTGGATGAATTCCAGGAAGAACTCGACGCCCTGATGGGCGGCGGCGCGAGCCCAGAAGAGCAAGCCCAAGGGTTTATGGCGAGGTTGGCTGCTGGACTCAATGAGAAGCTAGACAAGCTAGATGAGCCGATGAACAGGTTCATCGATGCAGTTTGGAACGCTGGCAAGAGTCTCATGAGCTTG
>JAKOXL010000020.1 GCA_029781045.1 Bacillota bacterium
GAACATCTTCCGGTAGCTGTAAGATGTCACTGGCCTGGGCAATGTCCAAGTAGCCAATCCAACAGCTGCCGATGCCATGGGCGGCAGCCGCTAGTTGAATGTGGGCTCCTGGAATTAGCGGGGTTGAGTTCATGAACAGCAGCGCCATATGGTAGGGATTAGGACAACTCCGAAACCAGTCGTAGGCTTCGCTACCCCACCGCAGCCGATTGACCTCCTGACTAAACTCGCTTTCCTCTTCCGGCTTATAGAGCCTGGCGCAACAGGCAATTACTACTGGGGCCTCGGCTATCCACATCTGCCCGCCGGCCGCTTGGGCCAAGGCCTGCTTCCTTTCTTCATCCGTAACGATACCAAAGACAAAAGCCTGGGAATTGCCCCCACTGGGTGCCCAGCGAGCAGCCTCCATAATACGATGCAGTATCTCCGGAGCAATAGGGTCCGGTTTAAAATGCCTAACAGAACGGCGGTTATATAAAGCTGTAAACAAGTGTCTAGTCGGCTTCATCTTTTCTACCCCCTCATCACCACAGTTTACCATCTTCATTATCCCGCAGTTTAGACCCGGGGGCTAGTGCAAGCACGCGTCGGATAAGAATATTCCCTTGAGTAGTTCAGGACTAAAGGTATTGAGGGGAAGAAAACAGAAATGGTAGCTGGAAAAACATCCACTTCGAAGGGGGACGAGGTAATGATTGAGATACCCGAGGCCCATGTCCTAGCACAGCAGATCGAAGAAAAGCTGGTTGGTAAGAGAGTTAAATCGGTTGTGGCTAATCACTCACCCCACAAATTTGCTTGGTATCACGATGATCCGGCCAACTATGACGCCTTGCTGAGGGGTAAGGAACCACGGTCTGCCACCGCGAGGGGCGGTCTGATCGAGATCTTCCTCGAAGATACCCGCATAGTACTGGGCGAAGGCGTTGCCATCCGGTTCATAGCAGCTGACCAGCGGCGCCCTTTGAAGCACCAGTTGCTTGTAGAGTTCGCAGATGGTTCGGCTTTAGTAGCAACAGTACAGATGTATGGGGGTATGTGGTGTTTTAGAGAGGGCGAGTTTGATAACCCCTATTACAAAATAGCCTACAGTAAGCCCTCACCACTGAGTGAAGGGTTTGATGCAGCCTACTTCCGCAGCCTACTTGATGAAAAGAGCCGTAAGAAGAGCGCCAAAGCTTTCCTAGCTACAGAACAACGCATTCCTGGCCTAGGTAATGGCGTGCTACAGGATATACTGTATCGAGCCCACATCCATCCCAAGCGCAGCATGGCATCGGTAGCAGATCAGCAACTGGAGACCCTCTTCCTGGCAATCAAGTCAACGTTACAGCAGATGGTGGAGCAAGGAGGGCGCGATACGGAAAGAGATCTTTTTGGGCAACCCGGTGGCTATCGCACCATTCTGAGCAAGAACACGGTCAACACGCCTTGCCCTCGCTGTGGGGAATTGATCCGTAAGGAAAACTATATGGGAGGTAGCATTTACTATTGCCCTACCTGCCAGACCTATTAGACAGGTAGAAAGGGACTGTCTCAAGACAGTCCCTTCTCTTTGTTATGTTCCGGAGGGCCGTGGTCATACTAGAGCGCCTGTGCCCAACCTCTGTCGGAATGAGCTCGGTTGGCCAAGGGCAGTGACAGCACTCGCAGCCAATCACCCTGTTGAAACTGTCGGAAAGCCGGAAGCTAAACTCCTACTATGATGCAGTAAAAGACTGCTCGGCCTGTTGTCGCTGCTTTTCCTTGGCTCCCTCACTCCTTTGATTATTGGGCCCAACGCGCTGTGCGTATGACCAGCGGCCCTATAGCAACACTTGAAGACCTTAGTGCGACAGGGCCTCTTGGATATCTACTTCTCCGGCACCCGGAGCGCATCGCCCGGGTGAACTAGGGTAAAGCGGTTTCTATTGTTTAGGCGCTCCAGTTCGCTGAGAGAGCAACCCAACCGCTCCGCAACGAGCCACAGGCTACCGCCTGCTTGTACCGTATAGGTGCAGTAGTGCAAGTTGCGAGGCACATCGGTTGTTACACCTTCACCATCAAAGGTATAACTGGCGCCAGCTATCTCTCTCACCCCAGTGACAGGAGCATCATTCTCGTAGTACATCCATTGTCCTCTGGCATTCCGGGTCCAACCCTGCTTAAGTTCACGGCTCGCCAGCAGCTGCTCTAGGCGCCGCAACACTGCCGCCAGCTCAGCCCGGGTAGCTGTGCCCTGTGGATCGAAACGACCACCGTCCTTGCCGTTCATAAGACCGGCCATCTGTACTTGTCGTACATACCCCTTGGCATAGCCGCTTATCTTAGCGCTATCGGCGAAGTTTACCTCGGCACGGACTTGCGGCAGCTTGAAACCTAGAGCCTGGGTATAGTTGCCGATGATGACCGCCAGTTGCTCCCGAGTGATGGCCTAGTCAGGAACAAACCTTCCATTACCAACCCCATGTATGATCTTGTTGGCGCTGGCCCACTCAATATAGGGCAAGTAGTAGGCTCCACTCTTCACATCAGTAAAGCTGCTCTGCTTGTAACCGCTCACGTCAGCATTGGCCAGCCGTCCGATGGCAGTAACGAACATGCCTCTCGTCATGGCCATATCGGGGCTGAAGGTGTTGTTGGCAGTACCAACCAGTAGGCCGCGGCTGGCCACATAGTTGATATCTCCATTAGCCCAGTGCCCGGCAGTGTCGGTAAAGGAAGTACTAGTCTGCTTGTAACCCACGCCATAGGTGCCCGCATTAGAGGCGGCGAAACGCAGTACCTGTTCCTCGGCGTAATAGACCGAATCAAGGAGCCAGACTACCCTTCCCTTTTCGTCCACAAGAACGGCTTGTACATTCTCCGCCTTGTCGTCGGCACCGAGCGCGTAAGGCATGCTGACCGTGATGCTGCCGGCACCGAAACTTTGCACTTCAAGGCCGTCAGCGCCCTGCAAACACAGTGTGAGAGCGGGCCGTGAGCCGATAGCCTTTTGCGCACTGCTACTGCTTAAACTGTTGCCAGTCCCCGGGGTGAGAATTATTTCCAGATCGCTGGCGGCCTGACGGTTGATGGCCTGCATAGCAGCCGCATCGAAACTGATTGCCAGGTTCCAAGGTACCAACACCTCGGTGCTCACCAGTCCCTTGACCGCGATACTGTTTTGCACAGTCTTGGGCAAGTTGATGGTGAAACTGGTGACAGGCTGGCTGCCCGTGTTGATACGCAACACCACTGCTACACCGTT
>JAKOXL010000042.1 GCA_029781045.1 Bacillota bacterium
TTGCCACAAATTGTAGTGGTTACATAGATGGCGCACCACAACCCCTTGTGGCTATTCGTAGGCTGGTTGATGACAGGCCCGTTTAGGCATTCACGGCGTCAGGATATAACCCGGTTGCTGTGGAACCTGTGGTCTGGATTGTTGCGGGCGAGGCAGCGCCTCGCCCCTACGAAGGGGCGGAACGTGGATGGTTACCATTTAGTCGGGGAATTACCATCGGAATACATATCAGCGCGTATGTTCAATGTGCATGAAACACCACCGACAACACACAACCGTCAACATATTCGTAGGGGCCGGTCGATGACCGGCCCGATAAGGTATTCGCGGCGTGAGAATGTAACCCAGGTACGGTGTAACCTTCGGTCTGGGATTGTTGCGGGCGAGGCAGCGCCTCGCCCCTACGAAACGTGTGAGGTGCAAGGGAACCATCGCAGTTTGGGAATATCGTAGGGGCCACCCGGTGGGCGGCCCGTGATTGGAGCAATAATTCACGGTTATCACCTGTTTGCGGCATGGCCTGCAACCTGGGAGCAGCGGGCGTGGCACCGCCACGCCCCTACGAAACGTATGAGGTGCAGGGGAACCATCGCAGTTTGGGCATATTGTAGGGGCCGCCCGGTGGGCGGCCCTAGATTATTCGTGATAGTTAGAAATTACTTATCCTCATCGTAAATGTAAAGCTCCTTGGTTGCCGCCACCTCAACCTGTTGTAGCTCTGCAGCCATTATCCTCTCTATTCGATTTACATCTGGCTGTGTAGGAGTAAACCTTATTCCTCTGCGTAGCAGCTTGATTATTTTCCGGGCTGTTTTCTCAATATCTAGCTTTACTTTTGGATCAGATACATAAACAAGCTGCCCGTTTCTTATATAGGGCTCTTGTATGTAATCGGCTGTTATTGGGAACATATCTTGAAATAGCAGGACGACTTTCCTATTATGTACCTTGATTATCTTGATAGCGTCACTTGGTTTACCAGATTTTCTTTTGCGCTCAATTATGCTTTCATATTTCGTTGCCTTAGAACTACACGGTATAAGCCAATAGAGAGAAGTATTTGCGTCTTCGAGAACGAAATAGTGAGGTCTTTTTGTCTTCTTGTGATTGATTTTTAAGTAAGGGTCATTTACTTTTTCGAAGAAACTATCCTTAATGAAGTAGAATGCCCCCGGCTTCAAACCTAACCCTCCTAAAAAGTGAACCCTCTACCAATTCTGATAGAGGGTTCAAACTGCTTTTTCACGGCATACTTATTACTCGCATTGCCGGTAGCGAGCCACTTTTTCACGGCATACTTATTACTCGCATTGCCGGTAGCGAGCTACTTATATCTGAATTCAGATATATTATAGTACCTTAACCTTTACTTGGTCAAGCAGAATTCGCAGAATTTCCCTATGCCAGAGCCACCACTTTGATGCACTCCCTGAGGCCGGCGACAATGGTCTCAAGGGGCATACTGGGGGTGGCGGTCGGTTTGTCGATTACCTGCTCGGGCAGGTAGGGGATGTGAATAAAGCAAGACTTGAGGTTCAGGTTGTTGGTGACGGCATGATGCCGCACGGCGTAGGCCAGATAGTTGCAGAGATAGGTGCCGGCAGTATAGGAAACGGCCGCCGGGATACCAGCCTCGTTCATGGCTGCGACCATCTGCACTACTGGCAGGTTGGTGAAATAGGCATCGGGGCCACCGGGAATGATGGGCTCAAAGGCCTTGGTAACGCCGGCGTTATCTTTGCCGTTCATAAGGTTGATTCCCACATATTCGGGCGTTATTTTGGCACGGCCGCCGGCCTGACCCACGCTAATTACCACATCGGGTTGGTGCTCATTGAGGGCAGCAATGAACTTGGGCATAACCTCTTCCCAGACCACGGGAAGTTCTGCGGCTACCACCTGGGCACCCCCTATGGTTTGCCCGTGCAGCCGTTTAACCGATTCGAGGGCCGGGTTGATGGCTTCACCACCGAACGGTTCGTAACCAGTAAGCAGAATTTTCACGGTTTCGATTCCCCCCTATTGTAGTTGAATGGGATGTGATGTTCACATGCAGAGCGTAATGATGAATGCAGTTAATACCGCACCTAAATTAGCACTACAACAATATGGCTGGGTGTACAAGAACACATCCCTACATATACCTATGGCGTTAATTGGTCGCATCAACCTGCTCTTTTAATTCCGCCATGGCACATAAGATGTTAAACAGCCGGATAAAGTTTTCCCTGGTGCAGTAATGCTTAGCGCTGCCGTGAATCATCTCATGGCGATTGAGATAGACCTCGCTAAACTCGGGCTGGTTCTTGCTGGCATTGACACAAGTCGGTATAACGAAGGCCAGGCCCTGAAACTTCTTGAGTTTGCCGTTCAGTCGATTGGTGCGTAACCAATGATAGAGGTTATTAGCCTCCACTTTGGAGTAGATCTGGGCACCAGCAAAGAGCTGCTGCCCTATATCATCGGCTAGAGAAACGGCTTCAAACAGTCTATCATGATCACCTTGCTCGAAGGCTAGCTTGAGATCCAGCAGCTGCTGCTTCTTAGCCGGCAGATGCTTGGTGATGACCTCTATAGCCTGGTCGAGATTTGCCAAGGTTTTGGCGCTTAAGGTTTCGGCACTATCGTCCATCCCGTTGCTGCCGAAAGTGGTGTAGAAACCAATGCGGGCCCAGCTGGCCAAGGGGCTGGCCGAGTATTCGCGGATCTCGTCTCTAAAGGCCTTTTCTTTGCTTAGGTACTCCTTAAAGGCTTGCATGAGTCTTGCCTCTTCTTCTACGGTACCATTTAGCTCATTGATCACCGATGTATCAGATAACAGCTGGGCACCGGCCAGGTTGGCAATATAAAGGGTTTGGTATGTACCTTGCCGGTTATAGCTGGATATGGTGATGTTAATGTCCATATCATGGTTTTTTTGTTTAGACAGGGGTATTACATACCTGCCCTCGGCCGTGTGAAGAAGTATTCCTCTTACGATGCCCGTATCAGTGACATATTCCACGAATCTAGTATTTGTGGGCGCACTAGCGGGATAAGTTCTAACCCTTCTGGCTGGGGCCGACTTGCGCAGCGCATTGATGGCGCGGTATAAACCATAGACAACAACGAAAACGAATGTCAGGTCACTTAGCAATCTGGCATCAAGTCGGCTCAACAAACGAAACCAATTCAACACTATCACCTCTGCCAATGTTTCTATGTCTAGTTCTAGTTCGACCCTTGGTTCCATTTTCCTTGTGTCGCCTACATGTTATAGCATTAGAAAAGGCGTGTGGCACCACGTTTCTGAACGCTGGCGACACGCCTTTTTCTTACTCTTGGCGATTTGAAGGCGAGCAGCTTTCGCGCCCTCGTTATATATCTAGATCACAACGTGTAACAAGTTCATCTAGATGCGACAGCCCTTGCTGGAACAGCTGGCGTAGGGCTTGGCCGCAGTCGGCGTTGCGATACCAGCTGGGGCCATAGGTGTTGACCAGTTTTGTGGCCAACTGGGCGCCGGCCCGCATACCACGGAAAGTATCGAAGGCGTTGCGCATATGGCCCATATCTAGCACCTGGGCACTGGGGTCATGAGTCACGCCCAAGGCGGCAGTGAATATGGCGGTCCCTTGGTTCTGGCCTTGACTACGGTTGAGGGCGAACAGCACACGGGCTGCCGCCAGGCGCAAGCGGTAAAGCTCGCGCAGCTGGATGAAGGCTTGCAACTCAGGGGCGGCGGCCTTTTCATCTAAGAGGTCGTCTCGCCAGTCGGGCAGCACTACTAAGCTGGTAAAGAGCTCGGCATAGGCCGCATCCAGTGCTGGATCGAATAGACGCCGATCGTACCAACATAACTTAGGATCGCGCAAGAGGCGGGTCAGCACCATACCAGCAAGACCCAGATTGTTTTCAAAGGCTGCAATGCCCGCTTTCGGACTAATGCATACATAGATTTCCTCCGGCACACGCACCGGGAAAGCTAGGGCCAAGCCGGCAGGCAATTCACGGCTTACGTCTAACACCAAGTTGGGCTGGCGGGTAATATCTATCCCTAGGTGAAAGAGCGTGTCTTCCACCATTGGGACCACTTCGGCGGCCGGGAAATACGAGTCATAGACTTCGCCGCGTAAATAATCTTCCAGCTGCCAACGGTCCTCTAGCGGCGGCTTGATGGCAGCCAGAGCTGCAAAATAGGCTTCTTGAGTCTCTGCCAAGGTGGCTTGGGCCGACTGCTGCAGAGCAGCCAGATCAATTCCAGCCGACCAGGCATAGAAAGCAGCGGGGTTGGCGAAGCCCAAGCGGGCCACCAGCTCATTGAGCCCTTGCCAGCGTCGCTCATAAATGGCGGCCAGTTTGGCTAACAGCGGCGCCTCGGGCCGCGGTGGTGGTGGTTGGTTGGGGCTTAAGGCATCGTGCTCGGCCCAAACACTAGGCCAGCTGAGTTGATCGTAATGCCGGGCCAGCTCTTGGTCGTAGGGTAATAGGTTATAACGGATAAACCAGGTGGCAATAAAGCGAAACAGCCGACGAGGGTGGTCGGCTTCTGGATTGGAGTTCACTGCCTCTCGTAACCAGGTTAAAGTTTCGGCATTAAAAATACCAGCCGCCTCAAAGGCCTGTTCAATGGTCATGCTCGACTTATTAGCATGGTGATAGTCGTAAAGGTTCCGATAGAAGCTCTGCAAGAAGTTTTCTGCCTGCTTAATAAGAACTGCCAAGTCCAAGCAGCGTCCCTCCTCTGCCCTGAAATCAGGGGCAATGGCTAACCAAAAAACGAGCTATGGCAAGTCCCCCCCGTAGATGTTTATTCCACGCGGCAGTTAGGTATCCCTTTTTGATAAAGGAAGAAAAAGCTGGAGATGACGTGCAGTAGGCGCGGACGGTGACCTGGAATACGACTGGATCGATGGCAAAGACATGCGTAGGGGCCGGCCGATGGCCTGCCCGCAAGGGCATACGCAAGGAAAGAAATAGCCGAGACGCGGCCAAGACCCATGCCTGGGGGTATAGCGGGCGAGGCACCGTCTCGCCCCTACGAAGGGTTGTGGGGCACAGTTCGCCATTGGGACATAAAATGCGGCATGCAAATTGGCGTGTGAGGTTATGCGTGAAACCACATACATACGACCGGCCCTGAAGGTGTTCGTAGGGGCCGGCCGGTGGCCGGCCCCTACGCAGGAAAAGAAATAACCGAGACGCGGCCAAAACCCATGCCTGGGGTATTGCGGGCGAGGCACCGCCTCGCCCCTACGAAGGATTGGGGAAGTACCGTTCGAGTACGGAATGTGTTGCACTAGGGAGCGTTGGTCAGCGCTTGGGATAAGGCGCAAAATGAAACAGGTGCACCTTTGGTGCACCTGTAGGAATGACTAATTCTTTCTGAACTGGATAGCGGCGTGTATGAAATCGCGGAACAAGGGATGAGGATTGTTGGGCCGCGATTTGAATTCGGGGTGGAACTGCACGCCCACAAACCAGGGGTGCTCGGGTACTTCAACCATTTCAACCAGTCGGTCGTCAGGCGAGGTGCCGCTGATGAGCAGGCCCGCATCCTCTAGGGCTGAGCGGAAACGGTTGTTGAACTCATAGCGATGACGATGCCGCTCATAGATGACTTCGCTCTGATAGGCCGCGTGGGCTTTGCTGCCAGCAACTACTTTACAGGGGTAAGTACCCAGACGCATGGTACCGCCCAGGTCGTTGATCTCTTTTTGCTCGGGCAGGAGGTCGATCACCGGATAGGATGAATCGGGATCGAATTCGCTGGAATTGGCATCTTCCCAACCCAGCCGCTGCCGGGCATAGGCCACTGTGGCCAATTGCATACCCAAGCAAATGCCAAACATGGGCACCTGATGCTCAAGGGCATAGGTGATGGCATGGATCTTACCCATAATGCCTCGATGCCCAAAACCACCAGGCACAATTATACCATCGGCATTAAGTAGAGCCTCGGGCAGATAGCCGTTATCAAGGGATTCGGAATCAATCCACTCGATATTTACCTTCACGCTGTTGGCAATGCCCGCATGGTAAAGAGCTTCGGCCACGGAAAGGTAAGCATCATGTAAAGACACATACTTGCCTACTAGGGCAATATTCACTTCCCGGGTGAGGCTCTTAACTCGCTGCACCAGTTCGCGCCAATCCTTCAGATCAGGCGGACCACACTTGAGCCCCAAACGGGAGATGACGATATCATCGAGATGCTGCCTCTCCAACATGAGGGGCACTTCATAGATGGTATCGGCATCAAGATTTTCTATCACATGATCTTCTTGTATATCGCAGAAGAGAGCCAGTTTGGCCTTGATTTCAGCCGAGAGGGGTAACTCACTGCGGCAGATTATGACGTCGGGTTGAATACCGATGCTGCGCAGTTCTTTTACACTATGTTGGGTGGGTTTGGTTTTTAGTTCCCCCGATTTGCCTAAATAGGGAACCAGGGTTACATGGATATACATGACATTGTCGCGACCCACATCGGTTCGCATTTGACGAATGGCCTCAAGGAAAGGAAGACTCTCTATATCACCGACGGTACCACCAATTTCGACGATAACAACATCCGCATCGTGGGCTTTAGCTACCCTGCGCATGCGATCTTTAATCTCATTGGTTATATGGGGAATAACCTGCACTGTGCCGCCTAAGTAGTCGCCACGACGCTCTTTATCAATTACACTCTTGTATATTTTGCCAGCAGTGACATTGTTAATACTCAGTAGGTTTACATCAATAAACCGCTCATAATGTCCCAGGTCCAAGTCGGTTTCGGCCCCATCTTCGGTAACAAAGACTTCTCCATGCTGATAAGGGCTCATAGTGCCAGGGTCAACGTTGATATAGGGATCAAATTTAAGAACGTTAACCCTAACGCCGCGTCCTTTAAGCAGGCGACCTAATGAAGCAGCCGTTATGCCTTTACCCAGCCCCGAAACAACCCCGCCGGTGACAAAAATAAACTTAGACATTTGGCCATTCCTCCTGCGTTTACTCACGGTTCAAAAAGCAAATACGTTGCTATTCTAGTCATGGGTGCCCGTTTTGTCAAGGCAAGAAGGCGCATGCCAAATGCGCCTCCATATCGTTATTTTTCCGGATCCTCTTCTTCCTCTTCTAAGTCGTCTAGGCCCTCTACTGTTTCATCCAATAAGTCGTCGATGTTGAGCACATCTTCATCTTCCACTTCGGGAGCGAGGGGATCTAGCTCTTCGTCATCGGGAATGAAACCGTCTTCTTCGTCTTCCAGTTCTTCCTCTTCCTCTTCATCCCACAGGTAGTCGGAAGCCTTCGGCTGATAGCTGCGTTCGTTGGGGCCGTCGCCCAGATCGCGGTTGGTCAGCTTCGATGACCAAATCTGCAACCCCCACATGCCTTTGCCCAGGAAATCAAAACGGCTGTCTAAATTGATCTCGGTGTGGATTTGGGCTAGTTTGGCACCAGGAACGTTGGGGTCTTCACCCATGCGCTCTAAGGCAGCTGAGATTAACTGGCGGTAATGCATCGGAGCTTTGTGTTCTCGCAAGATCTGGTAAGCTACGTCGGTTACACTTTGTGGCTCCTTCTTCTTAATTTCCATTACCCTTCCTCCCTTGCTCTTCAAGGTTTACCAAGGCGTGACGATGGAGACGGAGGGTCCCATCCCCCTAATTTACCTTCTAGCCTTTCCTCGGAGATTATACACAATAGCAGGCCGAAAACAACTTGGTACTAATCATTTCTCATTATAGTTTTGCGCGTAATCGATTGCCACCCTTTTTTGGAGGGGAGATGGATAGTGGCGCACATGATTTGGCTGCAGGATGTGCTAAGGCGAATGCACCGGCTCCAATACACCTATAGCAACACCCTGCAGCCTTTACGCAATAATGGCTCTGGATTTACCTATAGGTAAGTACGCACCACCTGCATTACTCTTAAGGCATAGTGCCGCAGCACCCCAACGAAACGTGTGGGGCTGGCTGGCCTTATCTCAACCGCTTGGCCATTTCCTGGGCAATGAAACTGGCCACCTGGGGCGGTAGGGTACCAGCGCCAAAACCGGCATCGTAACCCAGCTCGAGGGCCAACTCGTGGGTGATGCGAGGGCCACCGCAGATTAGAAGTATCTTGTCTCGCAAACCTTCGGCTTCGAGCATTTCTACTAATTGGGTTAAGTTTAACACATGCACATCCTTCTGCGTAACTACCTGGGATACAAGAATTACATCGGCTTTTAACTCACGGGCTTTAGCCACCAGCTCTTCGTTTTGCACTTGACTGCCCAAATTATAGGCCCGCAGCATAGGGTAGCGCTCGAGCCCCGGGCTACCGGCGTAACCCTTCATATTCATAATGGCGTCTAGACCTACAGTGTGGGCGTCGTCACCAGTGCAAGCCCCCACTACCACCAGGGGGCGGCCGATATGCCGACGGATGAAGTCGTTGGTGGTATCGAAATCCATGTAGGTGGTGGTCACTTGCGGAACGCGAACAGAAGTGTAATCGATGCTTATTGGGCATTTGGCGTAGGCCACGAAAAAGGTGAAACCCTCGCCCATATCGGCTTGGTGAACGATAGAAACCGCTTGCAGTCCCATCTTCTGCAAGAGCTGCTTGGCCGCTTCTGCTGCTTGCGGGCCGCTGGGCACCGGCAGAGTAAAGGAAATCTGCATAGCCCCGTCGCCGAGGGTGTCTCCGTAGGGGCGCACTTGAGTCAAATCGGTTGGCATTAAGCGTCACCTCCCCTTCCCAACTCTGTCAGCATGGGAGCCAGTAGCGGGTTATAGTAGTCGGGCGCTTTGCGCACTACGCCTTCCAGACCCTTTCCCCCCACACGGCTGCGTTTCACGTCGGCAAAGAGGCCTTGTTCCAGAGCGGTCATGAGCCCAATCTTCGCCACGTGCTCCAGCAGTTCCAACGCCTTGCTCAGCACTTGGTTGGCCCGCTGCTCCAGGCGGCCGCCGGGCTGAAAGACCAACTCCTCACCTAGATGGCGGGCGGCGTTCATCACATAACGGGCATTTTGTACGGCCAGGAAACGATCTTGCAGGAAGGGGGTATGGATAGCCTCGGTTAGCATGCCCAACAACTGGATGCCCTGACCGGTGGCAACACCCACCAGATTGAACATGCCATTTAATAGGTAACCTCTGAAAATATCGCCGGTCATATGCTTGGTGGGCGGCATGTATTTGAGTGGTGCCTGCGGGAAAATCTGGCGGGCCATAGCAGCCTGGGCCAGTTCCCAAAGAAAACTATCTTCTATATTGGGGTCTATTTCAAAGGCGTGGCCCAGCCCCAACTGCTCATGTTTTAAGCCAGCCAGTAGTCCCAGCTGCTCGTTTATGAACTGGGAGGCCAGCACCGTATGGGCAGCGGCCAGCGCGTCGGCGGTGGTCAGATAATTATCTTCCCCGGTGTTGATAATGATGCCCGCATAGGCGTTGATCAGGCGGGAAAAGAATTGGTCCACCAGGGTGCGTTGCATATTAATGTCACGGAAGAGAATGCCGTAGAGGGCATCATTGAGCATCATATCTAGGCGCTCGATGGCCCCCATAGCAGCAATCTCTGGCATGCAGAGACCACTACAATAGTTGACAAGGCGAATGTAGCGCCCCAACTCGGCAGACACTTCGTCGAGGGCTTTACGCATGAGGGCGAAGTTGGCCTGAGTGGCGTAGGTACCACCAAAACCCTCAGTAGTTAGGCCGTAGGGAACGTAGTCCAGCAGGCTTTGGCCTGTAGTGCGGATAACGGCGATGATGTCGGCCCCCGCGCGGGCTGCCGCCTTGGCCTGAATGACATCTTCATGAATATTGCCGGTGGCCACGATTACATAGAGCCAGGGCTGAGGCCCGCCTGGATATTGGGCCAGCATTTGCTCCCGCTTCTCTCGGGCGGCAGTGATGCGGGCCAAAGCTTCGGCTGCCAGTTGATCCAACAGGGCACGGACAGCGCTCGTTGGATGCAAGGGAAGCTGCATTAGGTCCAGCTGACCGGAAGCCACCCGCTCCGCCACCCCTTGGGCATCGAGCCCTGTTTCCAGCATGGCATTGGCTAGGAAAAAGCTGGCACCCTGGGAGAGACGGCCGGCGCGAGCCACGGACTCCACCAGGATATTAGGTAGAGGAATCTGTTCGGCGTTGACTCCATCCACACCCAAGAGGCGCAAAATGGCCCGTTCCACAGTGACGGTGGTGTGTTGATCAACAAAGGATTGAATGTCTTCTGCAATGGCCCGGGCAGCCGCCCGGGCTGCATCAATTTTGCTTTGGTCCAGATTGAGCTTGGGCAAAGGTGATACCTCCTTCGATGGGAGTTGCATACAGGTACACGACATGCGTAGGGGCCGGCCGGTGGCCGGCCCGTTAATGTATTGGCAATTAGGAGATAGGGCCAGATTGCGGGTCTTCCTGCTGGCCACGTTCAGCGGGCGAGGCACCGCCTCGCCCCTACGAAGGCCGACAATGGGCATCCATGTTAGGTCGCAAGGACAACATCGAAGTGCACTCCATCGACCGTATTGTGCATGTGACGATGGCAGCTCAGGTTGTTTCCTCCTACTCCCCTATCAACTCTTTGGCCCGGTCGATAATGGAGGCGGGCAGGCCTAACAAGTGGGCAATACTCAGGGCCTCTTGGGGCAAAGGTTGACCTGGGGGTACTGGTTGCAGGCCATAATCCATGAGGGCAGTTAGGGCGTCCAGATATTTCCCGTTACTGCTGGTCAGGGCCTGGGCCAGTCGCTCCGGATCGGTTCGGCTCAGCCCCACCACCTGCCAATGGGCCACGCCCTGCAGATGGGCCAACTCCGCATAGTGGGTGGCAAAGGCATTGATGCTGGGCAGGTGGGCCGTGTATTCCACTAAAGCCTGGGCCAAGGCGGCCCCTTCCACCGGATTGGTACCGCTGGCCGGTTCATCGTAGAGGAGCAGGAAGTTCCGCCCAATTAGAGCCAGTGCCTCTTTTAGGGCCTTAACTTCGCTACCAAAGCGGGAAAGGCCGGGGGTATCGGCGCTGTAGCTGGTGGTGACTAGACGAATGCCCTCCACCAGCGTAAAGGTAAACTCTTGTGCCGGCACCATAAGGCCATATTGGGCCATGGCGGTAAGGAGGGCCATAAGGCGCAGGGCCACCGTCTTCCCTCCCATATTGGCACCTGTAAGGACAGTAGCACCAGAAGCCAACCGCCAGCTGATGGGCTGGAAGAGGTGACCTTGTTCTGCCAACTGGGCAGCTACTTGGGGGTGCCTGGCCCCTTCAACATCAATACATGCCTTTTCTTCGGCTGATCTGGTTAGCACTTTTGGCGGCAGACACTGCCAGCGGTGGGCTAATCGCACTTTTGCCAGTAGTAAATCCAGGTGTCCGATTGTCTGCAACAGAGCTCTTAGCGAGGGGCCGTATTGCCTAATCTCATGGGAAAGCTGGGCCCGCACCCCATCTTCGACTGTCTTGATTTCAGCCTGTAGCCTAGCCAGTTCTTGTTGCCAGGCTAATTCCTGTTGGTCAGGCTGGCGCTTGTAGTAGATATCGGTGGGAGTGGTGCGACTCACCGTAAGTTCAGGCCTTTGGCTTAGTAGTTGGCAAAGCTGGCTATCCCCCTTGGGGACTCTAAACTCGCCGGTAGGCAGTTGAGATTGACCCAACTGCTGAGCCAAGGCTTGATCCTGCTGGGTGGAATACTGATGCAGAGTCTGCCGCAGTGCGCGCATTTCTTGCCTGAGGGCAGCCAATTGGGGGGAATAGCTGTCGGCCAAGTAAAAGGTGGGGCTGCCAGTCTGCTCCGGGTCCAGTAGCGACATTAGCTTGGAAAAGTCGGCGTTAAGGGCCGACAGATTCTGCGGCAGGGGTAATCGTTGCAGACCTTCTTTTATGGCTGTGTGCCAATAGAGTAGCTGCTTTAGGCCCAGAAAGTCCACATCGGTTAGGATAGCGCCGGCTTCTAGACGAGAGAGGGCCCCACGCCAATCGGGCAGCTGGGCCAACTGGTGTTCCAGTCTATTAAAGGGCGTGGCGTCGGCCTGCAGAGCGTGTAGCAGCTGGGTCTGCAAGGCAAAGAGGCCGACCAAGGCAGTCTCGAACCCGGGCAAAAAGGGTTGCATGGCCTGTTTTGCCGCCACCCCATAGGGGGAGATGGGTTTGAGTTCGCTCAGCACATAATGGAACCCGCAAAGGCGGGAGGTTTGTTCATCAATAAAGAGGTGCGTCATGTTGGTACTCTCCTTTGTACGCCGGCCCGTAAGGGTATTAGCAACATTGGGATAACAACCATGTACAGGATAAGATCAAGTCACGTGCTCAGCGGGCGAGGCATCGCCTCGCCCCTACGAAAGTCTGGAACTGACCTTTGGGATGGATTGCGAGATAGCATCAGGGAAAACGCTGTCGGCGGTGTTGTGTATATTGGAGGCCACTGCAGATTTGCGTTCCCTCGTAGGGGCCGGCCGGTGGCCGGCCCGTGGGCGCGACACCGCCTCGCTCCTGCGGGATGAATAAGGTACCCATAAGAAGCGTTATACAGGCAACGGAGTTTTATCATCCAAAAACAGATCGTACACCGGCAGAGGGTGTAGGGCCTGGGCCAGGGCTTGTCCCAAATGGGAGTGTTGCCCCGGGTTAACGGTAACTGCCAACAACTTGGTGCTTTGCAGTACAGCCAGACTTCCGCCCCGCTCCAGGTAGCGATGCCAGACACTGGGCGTGGCTAATACGTGGGTGCCAGTCGGCACCACAATTACTGGTAATGACTCGCCGGTAGGCTTAGCGTGCAGCAGGGCTTGTACTAGGCTATTGGTCACCGCCCCAGGGATACAGAGGTGACTGGCCTCCCCCATTTCGGATACTATTTGAGCTGGCTGCGCCAGCGCACTGGGCTGGGCCGACTGCCAGGCACCCTTCTCTGGATGCCAATAGGCAATGCGTTCATCGGCAAAAGCGGTCTGGGCCACTGCCGCCACCATCGGCGGCGGGGATGGGGCCGTCAGCAAGGTTACCGTATGACGGGTGCGGGCAATCACTTGTGCCGGATCAGGAGCCACACTGGCCCCGGTGGCCAAAATGGTGGCCTGGCTCACCCGGGGTGCTGCCGAACCCAGACGGTCAAGGGCCCCATCAATAAAGACATAAGCAGCGCCCCAGTCTTGCATGGCAACTGCTACTTGCTGTAAAGCCGTTAAGGAACCGGGCCCAGCCAGTTCGACCGTGCCTGACTCGCGCACGCGGGCCAATACGGTGGGGCCCAGGGCTGTATTATGCCTTGTTATATTCAGTAGCTCCAAACTGGCACTGGCCCGTTCTAGAGTGGCTGCTGCCGTAGCAATGATGGTCTCCGCAGGCACATATATACGGGGTTTAGGCTGGCGAGTGAGGCGGTCCACCGACTCACCGTCATAACCTAGGGAGGTAAGCCCGACCCGGATCCCGGCGCCGGCTGCTTGTCGTACTAAGGTATTAAAAGCCACCGTTTTGCCGGCGTTTTTGGCTAGGCCCACTACGGCCACTGTGGTGGCTCCCGATGCCATTACTAAATGGAGCAACATGGCCTAGCTCTTATGGTTATTGCGGCGGCGCAGACGGCTAAGACCAGAAGGCTCCAAACTTAGCCGCTGCCCTTGGAGCAGGCTGGCTACGCTGGGTTCTGTCTGTTGCTGACTGGCCGGAGTTGGTGGCGGCTCCCCAGGCTCAAAGGCGGGCTCCGTGTAGGTGGCTAGCACCCCCTCATAGTTGCGTAGCACCACGCGACGGTCGGACATGGAAATTAGGTACTGGGGCATAACTGGAATTTTGCCACCGCCGCCGGGGGCATCGACCACGAAAGTGGGCACAGCCAGACCGCTGGTGTGGCCGCGGAGCGACTCTATAATCTCAATTCCTTTGCTGACCCGGGTGCGGAAGTGGCTGATACCCTGGGACAGATCGCATTGGTAGATATAGTAGGGTCGCACCCGGATTTTCAGCAGATCGTGGACCAGCTGTTTCATAATGACCGGGTCGTCGTTAATACCCCGCAGAAGCACACTCTGGTTGCCCAAGGGGATGCCGGCATCGGCCAGCCGCTCACAGGCTTCCTTGGCGGCGGGAGTGATTTCTTTCGGATGGTTAAAGTGCACATTCACATAAAGCGGATGGTACTTCCGTAACATGGCGGCCAGCTGGGGTGTTATGCGCTGAGGCATGACCACCGGTGCCCGTGTGCCAATACGGATAATCTCCACATGGGGAATTTGGCGCAAGGCACGCAAAATGTACTCCAAACGCTCGTCGCCCAGCATGAGGGCATCGCCACCGGAGAGCAGCACGTCACGCACAGTGGGAGTATTGCGGATGTATTCAATAGAAGCGTCAATCTCCTTCTGGCTGCGAGGCTGATCGGTAGTGCCCGCAAAACGCCGACGGGTGCAATGGCGGCAATACATGGAGCACTGATCGGTCACGAGAAACAGCACCCGGTCGGGATAACGATGGGTCAGTCCTGGAGCAGGGGAATCGGTATCCTCCAGCAAGGGATCGGCCATGTCTTCTTGGGCAAAGTGCAGTTCCCGGGTGGTGGGGATAGCCTGCCGCCGGATGGGGCAATTGGGGTCGTGGGGATCTATTAGAGTGGCATAGTAGGGCGTAATAGCCATACGCAGCACCGACAGGCAATCACGTACGCCCTGTTCTTCCTCAGGAGTTAAAGGAATAACTTGTTTTAGGGTGTCCAGGTCTACCAGCCGATTCTTAAGTTGCCAACGCCAGTCGTTCCATTCGGCCGCGGTGACGTCTTGCCATAGGGGAATATGGCGGTAATCTTGCATTATTAGCCCTCCTCTTCTGGCAACGCCGTTGGCGTTGCTGGTACTAAGCTATTTGGCATAGCAGTCCTTGAAGAACTGATAGAGCGCCGGGTTTTCACGCAACACTTGCAGGGCCATGGCCGCGTGGCCCTTGGTATAACCGTTGCCGATAAGCATGTTGACCTCTTTACCCACACCTTCCGCCCCCAGGGCGGCGGCCGTAAAGCTGGTGGCCATGCTGAAGAAATAAACGGTGCCGCCATCCTTAGCAGCCAGTATGGAACTCATCTCCGTACCCGGCACGTTGACGCAGTTGATGACCAAATCGGCCATCTGACCATTGGTGGCGGCAGCTATGGCCTCCATGGTGGCTACGGCTTGGGTTGCGTCCAGATTAAGCACTTGGTCAGCCAAGCCCAGTTCCCGCACCTTCTGGGCACCGGCAGGGCTATATTCAACGGCAAGCACATGGCCGGTAATACCGGCCCTCTTTTTGGCTTCGTGCAGGCAGAGCAGGCCCGATTTGCCCCCGCCCCCAATGACAACCACTGTATCACCGGGCCGCACCAGCTTAGCCGTTTGGGCGGGCGCACCAGCCACATCCAGCACCGCCAAGGCCAGGGTGTGGGGAATGTCGCTGGGCAACTTGGCATAAATGCCGGTCTCAAAGAGAATGGCCTGCCCCTTGATTTCCACCTGATCGGTGTCCATATGGACGGCCACGATTTCGTCAATTCGTAGCGGTGTTAAGGAGAGGGAAACCAGGGAGGCGATATGGTCACCCACTTGGAGGTCGATTCTGCCAGCCAGGTCGGTACCAATAGTTGCTACTTGGCCGGTGAACATGCCGCCCGAGCCGGTGTTGGGGTTATGGTGTTTGCCCCGTTCTCTCACCAAATCTAAGATAATCTGCCGCACTTTAGCTTCGTCATTCCCTGCCCGCTGCTTTATTTCAGTGAAACTGGCCGAGTCGATGTTAAGGTGATGCACATCGACCAGAATCTCATTGCTGTAGGGTTCCATAGAGTTATCTAGTTTCCAAGCCTGTTGGGGCAGCACCCCTTTGGGATCAATCACCCGGTGGGTGCCGTAGGCGCAACCGCGTTTGTTGATCATGGCTAGCCTCCTTCTTGAAATCTCTTGTCTGTATTCATTAGCAAAAAGCATGCCAGTTCTATTAGAAGTTGAAAGCTAGGCTGGAGGGTGGGAGTTAGAAATTAGCAGTTGGAAAACCAACGCCGGCAGGTGTGGGGGGTGTAAAAAATAGCTGGAAGACCTAGTTAGGAGGCGTATGCGCGGAAAACGAAGCGACAATATTCTAAGGTTAATTATGGAACGTTTTGCTTGGAAATACGTCTTATTATTGATAGCATGGGGTTAGATTGCAGGTCGGTTGCGAGGAGTTGAACATAAGTGCCGAACAATATCATTGAAATTCGGAACCTGCGGAAGGTGTATCATGTCGGCAGTGAAAAGGTGGTGGCGCTCAACCATATAACGCTGGATATTGAAGCAGGAGAGTTTTGTTGTCTAGTAGGGACCTCCGGGTCGGGGAAATCGACGCTGCTCAATATGCTGGCGGGGTTAGAAAAACCCTCGCTAGGCACGGTGCGCATTAAAGGGCAAGCCATTGAAAAGATGAGCGAGAAGCAGTTGGCCCGTTTTCGGCAGGAGAACATAGGCTTTATTTTTCAGTCATATAACCTCATCCCTACCTTAACGGCGCTGGAAAACACGGCTATGCCGCTCATCTTTCGGGGTATGCCGCGCAAGCAGCGGGAGGCCTTGGCACGGGAAGCGCTACAGCGGGTTGGGTTGGCCAACCACATGGCCCACCGCCCCACGCAGATGAGTGGTGGCCAACAGCAACGGGTCGGTATCGCCCGGGCACTGGTCAGCCGTCCTCCTATCGTCTTCGCCGATGAACCGACCGGCAACCTGGACTCGAAGACGACGCGGGAGGTCATGGAATTGATGACCAGCACCACTAGGGATCTGGGACAGACGCTGGTGCTGGTAACCCACGACTTATCGATAGCGTCTTATGCTGACCGCATTATCCACATTAGCGATGGTAACATCGTGAAGATAGTGAACAACAGAAAGAGGTTGGCCAAATGAAAAGGATTTTTGCTTTATTGTTATGTGTGTTGTTGGTCGGTTCGTTGCTGGGTGAGACAGGAGTCGCGTGGGCAGAGAAGAACGTAGTGCGGATTACTGCCTATTCGGTGGCAGCTTCATCATCTGTACCCAACGTTTTCCGCATCTCCTTACGGATTAAGTGGGAAGGAGCTAAAGATACCCTATCAGGACTGGACATAGTGGTGGCCGACGACGATTTTCGTAGAGTTACCGGTAGCGATATTTATGGCTACAGTATCTCCACTGAACCCCTAAGAGTAAGTGATACACTTCTAGCCAAGCTTAACAAGAATGAGGAAGCACAGCTAGACTTCTATGTGATTATGCTGGGCTCCGATAATAGCTTAACTCTGAAGTTCAGCCACGATGACGGGTCTAACACGGGCACTATCCAAGTAATAAAATCCATCCCTGATCCGCCCGTAGTCCAGCCGGACCCGGAGCCACCGGTGGATACCACCAAATATAAGCCCAACCTGACGGTAGACACGGAAGCAGAAATGCCTCTACTGGATCAAGACACGAAAGAGCTGGTCATACGCATCAAGAACACTGCCATCTATGCGGCCAATAATATCACCGTGTCTATTGAACCTGCCGATAAGAGCACACCCCTGTTTACGTCTAACCGCATAACGGTATCAACCACCATTAATACCTTAAGTCGGGACCAGGTCAAGGAAGCCAAGTTTGATGTGCAGCTGGCACCGGGAGCCTCAACGGGTATTCACCCCATTACGGTGAATTACGTTTTCCACAATAACCACGGTGACCGCTTTACCGCTTCCGAAACGGCCTTCATTCGAGTGGAAAACCGCAATGCGGCCCCGCGCCTAGCGGCCACCAGCTCCCAATGGCTGGTTCCAGGCAAGCAGGCACCGGTGAAGTTCCTGATCAAGAACAGTGGGGCCACGCCCGCCCGGAATGTGAAGGTGACCTTAGAAGGCTTGGACCCGTCGGGGGTTTCGCTGGTCAACGATATCGATGTGAAGTACATCGACCTCATCGAAGGTAACGATCAAGCCGAGGTAGTCTATAACCTCTACCCGGCCCCCACACTGGAGGGCGCATCCACCCGGCTGCAGGTAAAGATCGAGTATACGGATATCAGCGGTGCTACTTACAGCTCTAGCAACGTGGTGTTCTTGCCTTTAGATGGCGCTGTAGCCGCAGAAGAGAAAGGCGTGCCCCGCCTGATTATCAGCAAGTATAGCCTGGTGCCCCAAGAAATTCGAGCCGGCAACCAGTTCTGGCTACAGCTGGACTTACAGAACACCTCGCGTACCAAGACCATCACCAACTTGAAGGTGACCATCATCTCGGAAGAAGGGGTCTTCTTACCGGTGGATGCCAGCAACACCCTCTTTATTGAGGCGATTGCTCCGGGAGAAGTGGTACCGGCCACACTGAGCCTGAGTGCCAAGGCCGATGCGGAGAACAAACCCTACCCTCTGCGCATCACCTTTGAGTACGAAGACAGACAGGGGGCGTCTTACAATGCGCAAGAGATGATTACCATTCCGGTGCAGCAAAATTCGCGCCTGGTGGTGGGCGAGGTGGTGTTCTACGGGGAACCCATGTTATACAACATGCTGCCGATCAACGTGGAGTTCTATAACCTGGGCAAGACGACACTGTATAACCTGATGGTGCAAGCTGAAGGCCCGTTCCAGTTGGAAGGCGGCCGTTATTTCGTGGGTAACTTTAGTCCGGGCGCCAGCGACTCCTTCAACTTCGCTGTAACCCCCAACGAACCAGGGGAATTGGTGGGTGCAGTAGTGTTTCAGTTTGAAGACTCCATCGGCACACCTATCGAAGTGCGCCGCGAGTTCACGATCAACGTGATGGAACCCTTTATTCCGGAAGACCCGGGATTTGAAGAACCCATGCCCATGCCAACCACTAATAAATGGAAGTGTATCTGGATTGGCGGAGCTGTATTGCTAATGGCACTGGGCGGATTCTTCTTCTGGCGCCGTCGTCGCCACCAGAAGAAACTGGAGCTACAACGGGCAGAAGAACTGACGGCGGCCACGCAGATAGTGGTGCCGGAGATTGAGTATGTGGGCTTTGACGAAGGGCAGCAGCCGGACCAATCGGAACCGAAAAGCTAGGTGAAGGGCAATGAAATTCACTGACATAATCGGTTTGGCCTTGAAAAACTTCCTGCGCCGCAAGGTCCGCTCCTTTCTTACCATCTTGGGCGTAACCATTGGTACGGCGGCGGTGGTGGTGATGCTCTCGCTGGGTATTGGCATGAGCGAGGGTTTCGAAAAACAGATGGAAATGATGGGTAGCTTGACCACCATTGAGGTTAATCGCTATTACTATGAGGAGTCGCCCCGGGGCGGGCGCACCGAACCGGCCACCATCGATGATAAGGTGATCGAGGCCATCAGCCAGATTAAGGGCGTAAAGGTGGTAACACCGGTGATGTGGCGCTCAGCCAAGCTGGTTTCGGGTAAGTACATGGCTTGGGCCCAGCTGTATGGTATAAGACCCGAGGCTCTAGAAGCCTTAGGCTATGTGCCAGCCGAAGGGCGTCTGCTGAACCCGGGAGAACACGACATGCTGCTCTTTGGAGTTGGTGCCACGCAGAACTTCTATAACCCAAAAACCAGCCGCTGGGGTAACCCGGGTGGGCGTCCACCGGTAAACGTGATGACCGATCGCTTGGAACTGACGTTAGACGATTCCTATGGTGAGTCTTGGGCCGATCCCAACAAGAAGCCGGCCAAACTCTACAGGGTGCGTACGGCCGGCATACTGGAGCCTGTTAATGATCAGATGGACTGGTGCGTTGTCGTTGATATCGGCTACCTACAGAAGATCGTGCGGGAATACGACATCTCTCAGGGCACCTTTTCCCGTGACACCACCAGCTACGAGCAGGCTTTAGTCAAGGTAGAGGATGTGCACCAGGTGGATTACGTGCTGCAAGAGATCAAGGCCATGAAGCTGGGCACCTTCAGCCTGCAGGATATTCTGAAGGGCATGAAGGAGCAGCTGTTCATGATTCAAGCAGTGCTGGGAGGTATTGGTGCCATGTCGCTCTTGGTGGCGGCACTGGGCATTACCAACACCATGGTGATGTCGATTTACGAGCGTACGCGGGAAATCGGTGTGATGAAGGTGCTAGGTTGCCTGCTCACCGACATCCGCAAGCTGTTCCTCTGGGAAGCGGGGATAATAGGGTTCTCGGGTGGCGTTATTGGGTTATTGCTGAGCCTCTTGGCTTCCTACCTGCTGAACCGTTTTGGCGGCGATCTAGGAGGCCTTATAGGGGGCGGTATCTATGCACCCGATGGCACTCGCCTGCCGATTTCGGTTATCCCGGTATGGCTAGCCGCTGCCGCGGTTGGCTTTGCCACCTTTGTAGGACTGGTTTCAGGCTTCTACCCGGCCAACCGAGCCATGAAGCTCTCGGCGTTGGAGGCTATTAGGAATGAGTAGATGGGCCTGAAACTATTGGGGCTGTGCAGAATGTCTGCGCAGCCTCTTGGCATGTCTGGACGAGTTCGGGCGCGGCCAGTGTATTGCGCCAGCAATACGCTTCCTCAATAGGTGCGCAGCAACATCGTTAGATGTTGCGAGAGCACATCGACGCCGCGCCCCTACAGATATATCAAAACGCTTCACATAACCCTTGTAGGGGTCGCCCGGTGGGCGACCCGCAGATGTGTCGAGGTATAGGGTTTGTGGAACAGTTGGGATGCCCATCTGTCCTGCGGGCGCGGCACCGCCGCGCCCCTACGAATATATCAAGACTGCGGTACGTGACCTGCGTGTAGGCACCGGTTTAGGCGCACCGGTCAATTTGCTTCTGTCTTCCGGCTGGCCTTTGGCCACCGGGGCTTTTATCGTGGGCCTAAGGCTGCATGTGCAGGGCTCGTAGGCGGTACTGCAAGGTTTGGCGTGGAATGCCTAGCAAGGCGGCTGCTTGACTGATGTTGTTGCCGCTCTGCCGCAGGGCCTGATCGATTAGGCGCATTTCTACTTCCACTAGGGTATCCCGCAGTGACCTACCGGGCTGCAGGGTAACAGCGGCATCGGCCCAGCCCGATTGGGGGTGACCGCTCTGCGAATGGGCAATGTGGGCAGGCAAATGGGACAACTCAATGAGATCATTATCGCAGATGTTGAGAGCACCTTCGATGGCGTGTTCCAGCTCTCGCACGTTGCCGGGCCAGGAGTAGGCATAGAAGAGCCGCTCCACCTCCTCACTCAAACCTAAGACCTGCTTGGCCAACTGGCAGTTATATTTCTCTAGGAAATGCTGGACCAAGAGGGGTATGTCGTCGGGACGCTGACGTAGCGGTGGAATCTCCAACTGTACCACATTGATGCGGAAATAGAGGTCTTCCCGCAGCTGGCCTTGGCGCACCGCCTGCCAAGGATTAGTGTTCATAGCGGTGATGATGCGCACATCCACTGGGCGTACGCGAGCATCGCCGATACGGCGCACATGTTTCTCCTGCAGTACCCGCAGGATTTTGGCTTGCAAGCTGGGGGGCATGGCGTTGATTTCATCGAGGAACAGGGTGCCGCCGTCGGCCAGTTCAAAGAGGCCAGGACGGTTTTCCGCACCGGTAAAACTGCCGCGGGTGGTACCAAAGAGGATGCTTTCCAGCAGGGTTTCGGGCAGGGCGGCGCAGTTTTGGGCTACAAAGGGCTTGCTGCTGCGGGGGCTGGCATTATGTATGGACTGGACTAGAAGTTCTTTACCCGTGCCCGTTTCGCCCCAGACTAAGACGGAAGAGCTGCTGCTGGCTGCCCGCAAGGCCATACGTTTCAGCTGAACAAAGGCCTTGTCTTGCCCGATGAGATCATCAAAGGTGTAGCGGGCCGTAGGTCGCTCGCTTTTCTTATTAGGTTGGTCGAAGATGCGAGCCTGCAGGTCCACCAGACGCTCTGACAGCTGACGCACCTCGGTGATGTCTTTTGACACCTCCACCACGCCCTGCAGCTGACCATCGACCACGATGGGCCAGGTGCTATTAACGGTGGTGATGCGTTTGCCCAAATAGTGGGTGAAGGACTGCTGATGATTAAGCACCGGACGCAAGGTACTAGCCACCTGCAAGAGGGTACTGCTCTGCCCGTCGAGGGACGGATAGACGTCGAGAATATGGCGGCCGATAACTTGCGAGGGGTCTAAGCCCTCCAGCTTGGCGGCCGCATCGTTATAGTAGCGAGTAACACCGTTGGCATCGACCACATGCACCCCCACGTCCAGTAGGCGCAAGAGCGCTTCCAAAGTATACTCGGCAAACCGCATATACCTCTCCCCCTCCTGACAAACTTTAGGCAGCTCCTGCCGAAATTCTGGCGTTGTCTTATTTCTCTGTGGAAGGCGAAAAATCCTGCAAAAAGAGAAGGGGGCTGTCGCAGAACAGCTCCCTTGTTCGAGTTATTCCGGAGGGCCGTGGTCATACTAGAGCGCCTGTACGACGGCACGGCGCCCCATTCTGCCAGTCACACCCTAGACAATGCCAAAGGGCTCTAGTGCCCGCGGGAAGATCCCCTGCAGGTAGGCAATGAGCACACCGTAGTTGACAATAGGCACCTGGTGGGCGGTTACCTCTTCCAGGCGGGCCAGCATTTGGCGACGAGTGATCATGCAGGCACCACAGTGGATTACCAGTTGGTAGTCGCTCAGGTTCTCGGGGAAATCGTCACCAGCAACCCAGGTATAGTTAAGTTCGCCACCCACTCGCTGGTTGAGCCAGCGGGGGATCTTTACCCGACCGATGTCTTCGTGGGATGTGCGATGGGTGCATACTTCGGCAATAAGCACCTTATCACCGGGCTTCAGACTAGCAACGGCGTGGGCACCGCCCGCCAAGGTGGCTAAATCACCCTTATGGCGGGCGAAAAGCACGGAGAAGCTGGTTAGAGGCACCTGGGGTGGCACTATGGCAGCCGCTTGGGCAAAGACTTGAGAATCGGTGATCACCAGACTGGGCGGCTGCTTAAACCGCGCCAGCACCTGTTCCGCCTCTTCGATACGAGCCATGACGGCGCTGGCACCGTGGTCAAGGATATCGCGCAAAACCTGCACCTGAGGTAGGATGAGGCGACCCTTGGGGGCTGCCTGATCGAGGGGAATGATGAGCATCACCTGATCATTGGGCTGCAAGAGGTCGCCCACTAAGGGCCGTTCAGACCAGTAGTCGGCAGGAGCCAACTCCACCAGTTTGGCCTTCAACGCCGGAATTCCTTGGCGGGTAGCCGCACTAGCTTCCACCTGGGGTAATCCGTAGGGATTTCTTTCGGGGTGCGCTGCCTTGGGTGGCAGCAGGTCTATTTTGTTGTAAACCAGTAGGGCTGGCATCTGGCGTTCAGCCACCAGCTGTGCCAACTGGGCTTCGTAGGAACTCAAACCCCGGGTAGCATCGACGACAATGATGGCCATGTCGGCCTGGCGCAGAGCCTTTCGGGTACGCTGGATGCGTTGCTGGCCCAGATCGGTGGTGTCGTCAATACCGGGCGTATCAATAAACAGCACAGGGCCGAAGGGGGCCAACTCCATGGCTTTACTCACCGGGTCGGTGGTGGTGCCAGCGATAGACGAAACTAGGGCCACCTCTTGCCCGGTAATAGCATTTAAGAGGCTGGACTT
>JAKOXL010000034.1 GCA_029781045.1 Bacillota bacterium
TCCACTCAGGCATTCCCACCTTCTTGATATTCTCTTGAACCATAATTGCTAGAGTTTGGTTTCTGTAGCACTGATGGATCGCAGTATAGGGGGTAACTTCCATTTTGGTATCTGTGGCAAGGGCTGCAGCCTTTGCACAGTTGAGCACCCTTTCGAAATCAGACTTAATCAGTTTATCTGTGTTTCTCACGTAATACCAGGTGGTTGCTCTATCCGGAACTACATTAGGGCCTTCTCCACCTTCGGTCGTTACATAGTGTATTCTGGATGTGTAGTGTAGATGCTCACGTAGGTATTCGGTACTCGTGTTCATTATTTGAACAGCATCCAGAGCTGATCTTCCACGCCATGGGGCTCCCGCAGAGTGAGCCGTTTTTCCGTGGAAGGTAACGGAGAAGGACCAATTGGTATTGCTGCTTACTCCGTAAGATGCACTAAATCCATCTCCCCCATGGTTATCAATCACAACATCTACACCATCAAATAAACCGGCATAAACCATGAAAGGACGACTAATTACCGTTTCTTCAGCAGGGCTCCCAAACATTTTGATAGTTCCGGTGAAGCCCCCTTCTTCCATAGCTCTCTTAACTGCTACAACCGTACCAGCAGCCGCGGTAGCCATAGTATTGTGAGTACAACCATGTCCGGGCCCTATAGCTCCTTTTATTTCAGTTATGGGTGTGTGAGTAGGGTTTGCTGCCTCTTGGGATAGCATTGGTAATGCATCTAGCTCACCCAATACGCCGATAGTTGGCCCAGGACCGTTAGAAAAAGTAGCAACGAAGGCCGTTGGCATGCCTGCGACGCCTTTTTCAACTTCGAATCCTTCCTTTTCCAAATAATTGATGAGTAGGTTGGCAGTGTTATACTCTTCTAACCCTAACTCTGCATAGGACCAAATTGCATCATTGATTTCCGCTAACACTTTCCTAGTTTCACAGCTTTGCAGAAATTCAATGGCGATTTGTTGGTTTTTGTCAAATACTTCCTTGTTCAACACTTTCTCCTCCTTTATTTGGGCACAAATAGTGGCACGCGACTCCTTCCTTTACCTCCATATTTATTTTTGTACACGTAATAATCATAGCACTATAGGTTTGGAGTTTTCTACGATATGTGCCTATAATTATGAAAAAAATTAGCCAAGATTCACGGGGCTAGCCAGAGAAGCACAGCCGGAACAGTGGTTGGGCAGCTTTTGTGGCCTAGTAATATCTACATCTGTTATATAATTTTACCTAGTAATGCAACGGATCCGTTTTTTTGTTGTCTTTATAGGTGAGGGGCAAGAAAGCAAGGAGGCATAGCGATGGGTGACGATATGCTACTCGACTTGTATTGGGGGCGCTCCGAATCGGCCATTAGAGAAACTGAAAAGAAGTACGGTGCTTACTGCTTTAGCATAGCAATTAACATTTTGCGGAATCACGAGGATGCCAAAGAATGTGTGAATGATACTTACCGTATAGCGTGGGACACCATACCGCCCCAACGCCCGGCCAATCTTCGCGCCTACCTGGGCAGAATCGCTCGCAATCTTTCGCTCAGCAAATATAAAGAGCAAAGAAGAAAGAAGCGCGGCGGGGACCATATGGCCTTGATACACCGCGAATTGGAAGAGTGCATACCATCAACCAGTAATGTGGAAAAGGAATACGAAGCCAGCCTGGTTATCGGAGCCATCAACTCATTTCTACTGTCATTGGATAGCGAAAGCAGAATCGTGTTCGTAAGGCGATACTGGTACGCCGATTCCATTCAAGCCATAGCGACACGTATGCAAATGAGCGAGAGCAAAGTAAAGTCGATGCTTTTCCGAACACGTAACAAGCTTAGGGCCTATCTCCACAAGGAGGGATTGAGCATATGACATCGGAAAGATTACTGGACTATATCGGTCAAATTGATGACAGTATCATAGTTGAGGCTGACGCTCCGCTAACCACAAGCAAACTCAGCAGACGAACTTGGATACGGTGGGCATCTCTTGGCGCTGTTGTCGCTGCCTGTCTACTCATAGTCATACCGTTGTGGCTGCAGCAGACACGGGGCAATTCCCCAATTGATCCATTCGAACCTTCAAACCCCACCGTGAATGCCGAGCAGGAGCCCTCTGGCTCTGCGAATTCTTCAGACCATAATGCCAGTGAATTACCGGACAATGACCCAGAAAGAGAAGATAGGCCCCTTCCAGCAACCGATCCTTCCGATTTGCCTAAACTCGCGGTGAACACCGAGCTGGGGACCTATGGCTTTGAAGGTTATTTAGCTTATGATGTCAGCGAATTGCAGAATGGCAACCCTTGGACGGAGGATAATCACCTCACAACCCTACCCGTGTTTACCAACCCCAATGAGTATGACAGAGCAGGTGCACCCGTAGGCGGTCTGTCTGCACAAGAGATGCTGGCCGAGGTAGAGAAAGTTGCCCATCTATTGGGGCTGAAAATAGCATCATTGCATACGGAGCCCGCACTGGAGCAACACCAAGACATATATGTAGCAACCGGTGAATGTCACGGCGCTAAAATTGAAGTGCAAAAGGACGGGCTTGTTCTTTTGACACTAACTCCTGACAAGGCTCATCTAGCTAAGGAAATCGGAAAGCTCAGCGACTACAACAGATTTACCATCTCTTTTGAATACCTGTATAAAGCAGTGGGTGGCGCTTTGGACAGTAGAGGCCTGCCTTTACCTGGCGGATATAGCTTTACCTATGGCGCTTCCCATGAACAGGCTTTGGAAATTACCCAATATCTCTTGTCCGAGTATGGCGCTTTTATGGGCATATCCACACCCGGTTACGACCTGGCAGCCGATTACACCTACGATGGCGTTCTCACCCGTCTCCACACCTTCGTTTTTGACAACGCCGGTAGTCTTACCGAGCGCATACTCAATTACAACTTTAACCGACTCTATTTCGCAGCAACCGAGTCGGGTGATCTAGGCGCGATTAGCTACTACAACCCCGACTTGTCGCAGAAGATCGGGGATTATCCCATAATCACAGCCGCAGAAGCCCGCCAGCTTCTACTGGAAAACCACTATATAACAAGCGTCCCCGAAGCATTTCCCGGCGAAGAATATATCGCCCATGTGGAATTGATGTACCGCACAGGCCGACTCGACACGATCTTCATGCCCTACTACAAGTTTCTAGTTGAGATGCCGACCATGGAACTAGAGAATGGGTTGAAAACCTTTGGTGTCTTCTACGTTCCGGCTGT
This sequence comes from Bacillota bacterium, assembly GCA_029781045.1. Classification (GTDB taxonomy): domain Bacteria; phylum Bacillota; class UBA994; order UBA5500; family UBA5500; genus UBA5500. The sequence goes on from JAKOXL010000034.1 coordinate 3,234, forward strand.
GCAAAGCGAGTTTTTGGAAAACCTGCCGGTGTGGGATGGAAGTTTCAACTAGGATAAATCCCTTAGAAAAGAAAACAGAGGAGACGACCCACATAGTCGTCTCCTCTATTGCTATTGGAAATGGGTTTGACCTTTCATTATTGATATTTCTCTCTTGCAAAGCTACTAAACTGCGACCAATATGCAAAAGCGGTACACAGAATCCATTCTGCGTACCGCTTGACGTAGCAAAACAATATATATTTGGTGGAGGCGGGGGGAGTCGAACCCACCGTCCGAAGGCATGCCAGCCAGAGTCTCTCCGAGCGCAGTCCTTGCTTTAGATTTCGCGCAGCACGCCCCCAAGGACAGGGTCGTTACCTTGCTAGCCTATTAATTTCCCGACAGATACTAGGCGCTCTCTATCAGTAGTCTACTGTTCATGACGCCCGGGTCCAAACCCAGCAGACACAGTTTGGGTGGACGGCTGCCTTTATTTAGGCAGCGAGTGCTAATCTGTTGTTAGCGTTTATTTTGAAATTCCCTGTTTTACGGGTTCCAGGATCCCCGGCTCGCTACTCCAACCCACACTACCCCCGTCGAAACCATGTCGCCCCCAGGTTAGCGGAGTTAGTTTTCGCCTTTTTCACGGGCGCGCATAGCCCGGGCGATTTCACGTTTAGCATCCCGCTCAGCGGCAGCATCTCGCTTGTCGTAAAGCTTCTTACCCTTTGCCAAACCGATTTCGGCTTTGACTTTGCCGTCTCTCAGATATAGCTTGGTTGGAATCAGGGTATAGCCTTTTGTTTGCGTTAGGCCCAACAAGCGTAGAATCTCCCGCTTGTGCATCAGCAGCACGCGCGGACGCAAGGGATCATGGTTGAAGCGATTGCCCTGTTCATAAGGGCTTATATGCACATTATAAAGGATTAACTGGCCATCATCAACTCGCGCAAAGCCGTCTCGTAAATTGGCACGGCCGGCCCGTATCGACTTAACCTCGGTGCCACGCAACGCCAAACCAGCCTCATAGGTTTCTTCTATGAAGTAGTCATGTCTCGCTCTGCGGTTTTCGACCAACACTTTAATGCCTTTTTGCCTCATTTCAATCCCTCAGAAAAATCTAGCCCAACTTGCTAGCACGCAAGCGGGCCGACGTTGAATTTTATTATACTATGAAAAGCTTGATTCTGTCAACGTGAATCCATTTATTAGAAATTAGCGCTTTCAATACCCGCCATCAAGTCCGCAATCACTTGCTTCACTGGCTCAATGCGTTCAGCGCGCCAAGCATTGACTCCGGCGAAGGCGAAACCATAATCAAACTTGCCCCGCTGAGCATTGGTGAGGGCTATTGCGATGCAATAGGGTGCCTTTTCGGGGTTGCAGGGTTGCAGACAGTTAAAAGCACAACGGATAGGTGTGGTCTCCCCTGCCTGAGCACGCTCTAGGAAGGGATTGCGAATAGCACGACCGGGTAAACCGACGGGGCTCTTAATGAGAATAATATCTTCTGGTTTGGCAGCCAGGTATGCTTCCTTGAAAGCTAAAGATGCGTCACATTCCTCAGTAGGGACAAAACGGGAGCCTAATTGGGCGGCGGTTGCCCCGGCGCGCAGCACGCCAGCTATATCTTGCCCGGTCCACAAACCTCCGCCAGCAATCACCGGAATGGGCCCGTTTTCGGTGGCAAAAGGCGCAATCGCCTCCACTAGTTCGGGGATCAGCTGCTGCAACTGGGGAGGGTTCGTCTGTAGTTCCTCTAGCGAATAGCCTAGATGACCTCCGGCTAAGGGGCCCTCTAGCACAATGGCATCGGGAACGCGATTATAGCGCTTCTGCCAACGGCGGCAAATCAGAACAGCGGCCCGCGCCGATGAGACAATAGGTGCCAGCTTCACGGATGAGCCGGCAACCAACTCAGGCAGATCAAGTGGCAATCCTGCTCCTGAGAAGATGATATCTGCTTTGCCCTGAACAGCAGCCTGCACCATTTCCGCGTAGTTGTTTAGGGCTACCATAATGTTCACGCCGATAACGCCCTGTGGGCTGAGTTGGCGAGCCTTCTCCAACTGCTCAATCATACCCAGTTCATTAGCACGAGCCTTGTTCTCTGCATAATCGGTCCGCTGGAAACCGGGCTCTACTCCCGAGATGACGCCCAAGCCACCACAATTGGCTACCGCTGCCGCCAACCCGGCTAAAGAAACACCGACGCCCATGCCTCCCTGAACTATGGGCAGCTTAATCTCCAAATCACCTATACGCCAACTAGTAGTTTTCACTTTGCCTGCCCCACCTTCATCATTCACTTTGTGCATCAAACTGTGCACAAGTCTGTCTTTGATTATAGGTTATGGGAGCTGCTGACGCAATAAGTTTTGCCTAGGCTAAACCGTAATATCCCGCCGGTTGTATAGGAAAAAGCTTGTAGCTACAGCTATAATCGTAACTCCTAATAGTACGAAAACATTTGCAGGGTCAAATCCGTTACGTACCAGCTCCACCGCCTTGACGTAATTATAGGGGGTGAAATAGCGCAGCAGTTCAAATTTGTCGCTGAGGGTGGCCAGTACATCAACGAAGTATAGGCCAATAACCATGCCGATGGCCGTAGAAGTGGCCGATTTTCTGCGGACGAAGAACAAGGCCAAACAGAAGGCCAGTGCGGCAAAGGTAAGGTGGGCTAGGAAGGGTGCAGTAACCAGCCTAAGTAGCGTGGCCGCTGAATACTCGCCCACATCAAAAATAGCGAAGGCCGCAAAGGTGACTATACCAATGCCCACATTGAAGAGCAGCAATAAAGCCAGCAGTGCTAACAACTTGTCGGCCAACATGCGACCGCGGGATATGGGCCGTGCCAAAAGAAATTCAATCGTTTTATCATCCTCTTCTTTGCTTAGAATACTGGCCCCCAACATGGCAGCATACAGGCTGCCAAATAGAATCACCATGAAATAAGCCTCTGTTGCATAGAACCCGATGGGGTCCGCCATGGAGAGTTGATCCAGACCAAAGATCTTAGCAAAGGCTTCAGGGAAGAGGTTCATTACAGCCTCTAAATTGGCTGTGTCTTGTCGAAAAGAAGGATAGACCGACATCATGAGTATATTGAGGGCGGCCAGGGCAATGGTCCAAACCAACCAGCCCTTGCGATTGGCCCCTAGTTCGCGCCGAAAAACTTGCATTTACACACCCTCCTTTTCATAGTAGTGCAGGAAAATCTCTTCTAAGGAAGGCTCTTCTAACCACAAGTTGGTTAGCTCATACTGGGCCAAAGCTGCCAAGAGCTGATTTATGTCACCGTTATATAGCAGGCTCAAAGTACCATTCTCCTGTTGGGAGTGCAAAACCCCTGGCAAGGCTAGCTGTGGCACCATACCCTGCTTAAACTCCACACGCACATTACGAAAATACCTATGCCTTAGGTCATCCATTGTACCCACATGCAGTATACGTCCCTCTTTAATAATACCCACCCGATGGCAAAGACGTTGTACTTCACTCAACACGTGGGACGAGAAGAAGATGGTTGTTCCTTGGGAGTTAACTTCCTCTAAGACCTCAAAGAAGCGCCTTTGCATAAGCGGGTCCAGTCCGCTGGTGGGTTCATCGAAAATGAGCAGCTTAGGTCGGTGAAAAAGAGCCAACACAATGCCGATCTTCTTTCTATTGCCAAGGGATAGGGCATGGATAGGGCGACATAGATCTAGTTCAAAGATATCGGCCAACTGGCGAGCATAAGGCAAATGATCACTGGCATAGAAGCGGGCGGAATAACGCAATAGGTCCAGCACAGTCATATCATCGTAGTAACTCACCTCTGCCGGCAAATAGCCCACCTGCCGTCTGATGCTTACGCTGTCCCGCACCACGTCCAGACCAAGAATCTTGGCAGTACCGCTGGTAGGAAAGATGAAATTCAGCAGGGTACGGATAGTAGTGGATTTACCGGCCCCATTGGGACCGATGAAGCCGAAAATCTCCCCTTCCTCTACCTGGAGGTTAATGTCAATGATGCCCCGGGCTCTACCGTAAGACTTGGTAAGACCAACCGTTTCTATTACGGGCATAACCTCGCCTCCTCGTCTGAACTCATTATTACTTACGAGAAGAAATCCCAATTGTTTCAAGAAAGAAGATAGGCCGGGCTAGCCGGCCTACTCTATTTATCACTGGGTGCCAACTCAAAGTCGATGCGCCGCTCCTCCAAATCCACATTGACCACCTGCACCCGTACCCGGTCACCTAACCGGAAACGGCGCTTAGTCCGTTGGCCAATGAGCGAGTAGCTTTCCTCGTCGTATTGATAGTAATCGTCATCCAAACTGCTGACATGGACCAGCCCTTCCACCGTATTATCCAATTCGGCAAAGAAGCCAAAGTTGGTCACACCACTGATAATGGCATCATAGATTTCGCCCTCTTTACCCAGCATGAACTCGGTCTTCTTAATATCAACGACAGCCCGCTCGGCATCGGTGGCTACCTGCTCGCGCGCAGAGGACTGGATAGCAGCTCGCTCCACAAAGGCGGCCAGTTCGGCCCGGCGTCTATCATCAAGGTGCTTCTTACGCAAGTTCTCCTTGATGATGCGATGAATCACCAAGTCCGGGTAGCGGCGAATGGGTGAAGTGAAATGGCAGTAGTACTTGAGCGCCAGACCAAAATGGCCCAGGCATTGCGGGCTGTAACGGGCCCGCATCATAGAACGCAACAGAACGCGGTGAATAAGACGCTGTTCGGGCCGCCCCTCCACTTGGGCCAGCACCGCCTGAAAACTCTTAGGGTGAATCTCCTCCGGCTTGGCTTTTATGCGCAAACCAAAGGCCCCCAAGAAGCTATTTAACTCACTGACCGTAGACGTCTTTGGTTCCTCATGGACACGATAAACAAAGGGCATTTCCAGCCAGTAATAGGTTTCAGCTATCGTCTCGTTAGCCCGCACCATAAACTCTTCAATAATGCTGTCGGCCAGGGTAGGGTTGCGGGGCACAATGTCTTTCACCCGGCCCTCTTCATCCAGAATTATCTTGGCTTCCTGAATTTCAAAGTCGATGGCTCCGCGGGCAGCGCGTTTCTCTGCCAAAATACCGCGCAGTTCCTTCATCCACTGTAGTTGTTGTAACAGGTCCCTATAGCGTTCGCGCAGTTCGGGGTCTTCACCCACCAGTATCCTGTTTACTTCGTCATAGGTCATGCGGGCATGGCTGTGGATTACACTTTCCACAATCTCATGTTGCACCAGATTGCCCTCCCGATCTATTTCCATGATGACCGAAAGGGTCAAGCGATCCACTCCAGCCGTTAGGCTGCAAATGCCGTTAGAAAGATCAAAGGGCAGCATGGGCAAAACCCGATCTAATAAGTAGACGCTAGTGCCGCGGCGGAAGGCCTCCTTATCCACTTCACTGCCCGGCCGCACATAGTGGCCCACGTCAGCTATATGTACTCCCAGTTGATAGTTGCCATTCTCCAACTTGACTAACGAGATGGCGTCGTCCAAATCCTTGGCGTCGGCGCCATCAATGGTTATAGTGGGCACATCCCGCAAATCTAGACGCCCTTCAATGTCTTCCGGGCCCACCTCCAGCTTCATCTTGGCCACTTCCTGCTTTACCTCGGGGGGAAACTCGTCGGGCAGGTCATATTGACGCATTACGGCCAACACATCTACGCCTGGGTCGCCCGTACGGCCTAGAACTTCCTCTACCACACCGGTGGCCAGCTGACGTCGTCCATCGGGGAACTGGGTGATACGGACCACAATGCGATCGCCAGTCTGAGCACCCTTAGTCTCTCCCGGCACTATTACTATATCTTGTCCTATGCGTCGCTCATCGGGTCGACAGAAACCCACATGCTCGCCGCCTTCAAACCTACCCACAATGCGGTGATTAGCCCGTTCCAGAATGCGGATTACCTCACCCTCATCCCGCTTACCTTCTGAGCGAGGGAGTAGGCGGGCTATGACTCGGTCGCCATGCATGGCCCCACTCAAGTTGGAAGAGGCTATGTAGACATCCTGTTGGCGATCTGTGGAAACGAGAAAGGCATAGCCACGCTCATTCCCCTGCAGTCGACCAACCACCAAGTTCATCTTCTCGGGCAGACCGAAACGCCCATAACGGGTGCGAATAATGACGCCTTCCCGCTCCAGTTGGCTCAGCATCTCCCGCAGATCGATAGCTTCCTCGTCGTCTAAATCTAGAGTCTGAATCAACTCGGCCTCTGTCAAGGGCTTGTACATCTTCTCCCGCATCAGAGCCAAGAGCTGTTGACGCTCCACCATAGCAAAACCACTCCTTCCTGTTCTGCTTCGTTATAGCTTGCCCTATGCGGGGCTTCCTCTTGCTTGCTTACTCAAGAGTAAGCAACATTATAAAGTAGTCCTGATGCCCGTGCGGCGTCCGAGTGGTGATACTATCTGTAATGACGAAGCCTAGGCGCTCATAAACCTTGATAGCCCGCAAATTGTCGCAGGCCACTGTGAGACGCATGGCCAGCGGCCGCCACCTGGCGATAGCGAAATCAATGCCAGCTTGGACAAATCCCTGCCCCAAACCCTTTCCAGTCAGATCGGGACGCATGCCCAGGCCTATGTCCAACACCCGCTTGCCACCATAGAGCCCGCGTGCCCGTCCTCCTGGCACTTGAGCACTGAGGCCATAACAGAAAAAGCCTACCAACCCTTCCTCTTTCGCGCGCACAGCAAAATGATAGCCGTCCAACATGGACTCAATTTCGCTCTCGTCGCCGTCCAAGTTGTACAGAGTGTAAGGCGGGTCGTAATGCCAATGAATAATCTCGGCCGCTGCTCGCTCGTCCATAGGGTAAATCAGATACTGCATGGTTCTTCCCCCGTGAAGATAATTGCCGCACGCAAGGGCGTGCGGCAGAAGATCTAGAGTCCAAGTTCTTTGCTGATTGCCTGCAAAGCCCGTAAAGAGAGCTCGATGAACTGCTCCAAACTCAAGCCAAGTTCGCTACATGTGGCTATTTGTTCCCGGTTGGCACCGCGAGCAAAGCTTTTCTCATGGAAGCGGTTAACAAGAAAGGGCACATCAATGGCTGCCAGTTTGCGCTCTGGGTGGATAAGGGCAGCGGCCACGATCAACCCCGATAGGGGGTCGGCTGCGAAAAGGGCCTTGTCCATCAGGCTGTTCCGGGGCAGTCCGTGAACTTCGTTATGTACTCTGACCGCATAGACGATAGCTGGATCTAGTCCCAACTCGGCCAGCATATTGGCTCCGATCATGCTATGCTGCTCGGGACTATCGGCGGTCTTATCATAGTCGATATCGTGCAGCAACCCGGCCAGTCCCCACTGCTCTTTATTCTGACCTAGCCGCTCCGCCAGCGCCTTCATTATGGCCTCCACAGCCAGCATATGTTTGATCAGATTACGGTTCTTAACGTTTTTTTGTACTAGATCAAATGCGGTTTCGCGTTTCATCTTCTCCCCACCTTCTCTTTGACCTTACCTCAGTTTAGCAAAATCCTCCGCAAAAAGAAACTGTGCCCCTACCCGAAAAAGGGTTGGGGCACAGCCAACTCACTTATGGCATTTATATGAACAAGGGCGCGAACACCAAAGCTACAATGGTCATCAACTTGATCAAGATATTGATAGACGGACCTGAAGTATCTTTGAAGGGGTCACCCACCGTGTCGCCAACCACGGCGGCTTCATGGGTAGGAGTTCCCTTACCCCCGAAGTTACCAGCTTCGATGTGTTTCTTGGCGTTATCCCAAGCACCGCCCGAGTTGGCCATCTGGATAGCTACCAGAACACCGGTCACCAAGGAGCCGGCCAGTAGACCACCCAAAGCCTCTTTGCCAAGACCAAGCCCGATTACTAGAGGAGCAACTACGGCGATCACTCCGGGAACGATCATCTGCTTGAGAGCCGCCGAAGTGCTGATGGATACACAGCGGGCATAGTCAGGACGGGCTTTGCCTTCCATAAGACCAGCAATCTCCCGGAACTGGCGGCGCACTTCTTCGATCATATCGTGGGCCGCTTTACCCACCGCTTCCATGGTAATAGCGGAGAAGAGGTAGGGCAGCATACCACCGACAAAGAGACCGATGATGACCGTGGGGTTCAGCAGGTTAAGGCTTTCCAGATCGACGGCGGCCGTGTAGGCCGAGAAGAGGGCCAAAGCAGTGAGAGCAGCCGAACCGATGGCAAAACCTTTACCAACAGCAGCCGTCGTATTACCAACGGCATCGAGGGCGTCGGTAACTTTACGTACTTTCGGATCGAGCTCGGCCATTTCTGCTATACCGCCAGCATTGTCGGCAATAGGGCCATAGGCGTCGACTGCCACCGTCATACCAGTAGTAGCCAACATACCAACAGCGGCCACGGCAATACCGTATAGACCAGCGAAGTTGAAGGCGATAAAGATAGCCAAGCAGATTACAAGAATAGGTAGGGCCGTACTCTTCATACCAACGGCCAGACCAGCAATTATGTTGGTCGCGGCACCGGTCTGAGAGGACTCAGCAATGCCAGCCACAGGAGCCTTATCCGAAGAGGTATAGTACTCGGTAATCTGGCCGATAACCACACCAGCCACTAAACCGGCCACAATGGCGTAGAAAACGCCGATATTCAAACCGAGATAGTTAACTAAGAAGTAAGCAGCGGCCACTGTCAATAGACCAGCCACATAAGTCCCCATGCTGAGAGCCTTCTGCACATTGGCACCCTCTTTAGCACTGACAAAACGGGTACCAATCAAAGAAGCAACAATGCCAGCTGCTGCCAGTAGCAGGGGCAATACCACACCCTGGAGTCCACTGTAAGTAAAGACACCAATGGACATAGCGGCGATAATTGAGCCCACATAGGATTCAAACAAATCGGCGCCCATGCCGGCCACGTCACCCACGTTGTCGCCTACGTTATCGGCAATAACCGCCGGGTTACGGGGATCGTCTTCCGGAATACCAGCCTCTACTTTACCCACTAGGTCGGCTCCTACGTCGGCGGCCTTAGTATAAATACCGCCGCCCACACGAGCAAAGAGGGCAATAGAGCTGGCCCCTAAGGCAAAACCATTGACAATCTCAGGGTCACGGAAAATGAGATAGAGAACACCAACACCAATAGTACCCAGACCAACAACCGACATACCCATAACGGCGCCGCCGCTGAAGGCAATGCCTAAAGCCCGGTTAGTACCATGTTGAGCTGCATTGGCCGTACGCACGTTGGCTCTGGTGGCCACCGACATGCCTATATAACCAGCCAAAACACTGGCGATGGCACCGGCCAAGAAGGATACAGCCGTTCCCATATCAATTAACCAAACCAATAATACAAAGAGTATGGCTACGAAAATTACAAGTACGGAATACTCCCGCTTGAGAAAAGCCATTGCGCCTTCATGAATAGCATCGGCAATTTCCCGCATGCGCTTCGTACCTACATCCTGTCTGCCAATCCAAGCCCCTGTAAGAAGCGCAAATGCAAGAGCTAATGCACCTGCCGCTGGCGCTAGCCAGAGAAGGTTTTCCATAACCGTTGCCTCCTAACACGAACAATTAGTACTAAGTTAAGTAAAAAGTGCATTCTGTTGCAGCTATCACAGCAAAGCATACCCCGGTAGCCCCAAGGTATGCCCCCAATCCCCGTATAACTTAACCGGCGCGCCGATTCAAAATGGTCAAGAGCAGAGTTATAGCCATCCAGGATCCGGCCAGATACTTGGTCATTCTGGCCAACATCTCATCCTTGCTCTTCTTCTGCCCAAACTGCGGACCGCCGCCGCCACCACCAAGGGCCCCCAGGCCACTAGCCTTACCTGATTGCATCGTAATAACCACCACGACGCCGATCGCTAGTACTGCATCTAGAATAATTAACGCTGTAATCAAAATGCCACCTCCCTACCCCAAAAGCTCATTACATTTTAGCACAGTAGTATAATGATGACAACATCGGAAGATATGGGCCGCCTCAAGAAGGGCGGCCCATACATACTAGCCTCTTAGATTGTAGAAGCAGTGTATACCCGCATAATCGGCTGCCACTCCTAGGTTCTCCTCAATACGCAGCAGCTGGTTGTACTTGGCCACCCGCTCACTGCGAGAGGGCGCACCCGTCTTGATCTGCCCACCGTTGATGGCTACCACCAGATCGGCGATAGTTGTGTCTTCCGTCTCTCCAGAGCGATGGGAGATCACCGTCGTATAACCGGCCTGCTTGGCCATTTCAATGGTCTCTAAGGTTTCGGTGAGGGTACCAATCTGATTGAGCTTAATCAGTATGGAGTTGGCCACCCCGTTCTCGATACCACGGGCCAGCCGTTCCGTGTTGGTAACAAAGAGATCATCACCTACCAGCTGAACGCGGGAGCCCAAACGTTCTGTCATCAGTCGCCAGCCGTCCCAATCCTCTTCAGCCAGACCATCCTCGATGGAGATAATAGGATACTTTTCGATCAGCTGGGAGTAGTAATCCACCATCTCGGCAGCCGTAAGGCTGCGGTTCTCACTGGCCAAGTGGTAGAGGCCATCCTTGTAGAGTTCGCTGGCGGCCACGTCTAGGGCCAACATCATGTCCTCACCGGGTACATAGCCGGCGCACGTAATAGCTTCCATAATGACTTGCAGCGCCTCTTCGTTGGAGGCCAGGTTGGGGGCAAAACCGCCTTCGTCACCCACACCCGTGGCCAAACCCCGCTGTTTCAGTACCGCTCGTAAAGAGTGGAAAACCTCTGCACACATGCGCAGCGCTTCTTTCCAGCAATCGGCCCCCACGGGCATGATCATAAACTCCTGAATGTCCACGTTGTTATCGGCGTGAGCCCCACCATTTAAGATGTTCATCATGGGTGTAGGCAGAGTGCGGGCGTTAATGCCGCCAATGTATTGATAAAGTGGCAGCCCTAAAGCCTCCGCCGCCGCTTTAGCCACGGCCAACGATACGCCTAGGATGGCATTGGCCCCCAAGCGGCTCTTATTGGGTGTACCATCTAGATTAACCAGCATGGTGTCAATGGCCGCCTGGGCACCGGCATCGAGGCCGATAATCTCGTCGGCGATCAGACTGTTAACATTATCTACCGCCTTCTCCACACCCTTGCCTAAATAACGGCCTTTATCCCCATCCCGTAGCTCCACCGCTTCAAAGGCACCGGTGGAAGCTCCCGATGGTACGGCGGCTCGGCCCACCGCCCCACAGGCCAATGTAATTTCCACTTCTACTGTCGGGTTACCCCGCGAATCCATAATCTCCCGGGCAAAGCAATCGGTAATCGTAAGCATGGTTGAATTCTCCTTTCAGCTAGGCTTCCTTACCACCCAACAACGACCTACCCGTCATCTCGGGCGGCTGGTTGAGCTGCAATAGCTGCAAAACCGTAGGCGCAATATCGGCTAATACTCCCGGTCCACGCAACTCGTTGACCCCCTGGGCCATTACCAGAAATGGTACCGGATTGGCGGTATGGGCCGTATGGGGTTCTCCGGTAACCGGGTCCAGCATTTGCTCCGCATTGCCATGATCGGCCGTCAGCACCAGCATGCCTCCCACATCCTGGATGGCTGCTACCAGACGTCCAACACAACCATCCACCGTTTCCACGGCGCGTACCGCCGCCGACATATTGCCGGTATGCCCCACCATATCTAGGTTGGCATAGTTGACTACCACTAGATCATACCGAGAAAGATTGGCGAGCAACTGCTCTGTTATCTCGGGAGCGCTCATCTCAGGTTGCAGGTCATAGGTAGCCACCTTGGGGGAAGGCACCAAAATGCGGTCCTCTCCCGGAAAGCAGATCTCCTGCCCACCATTAAAGAAGAAGGTTACGTGGGCGTACTTCTCCGTTTCCGCTAGGCGCAACTGCCTAAGGCCAGCCCGACTCACCACTTCCCCCAATGTAAGGCTCAAGTCCTGGGGCTCGAGTACATGGGGTACTGGGAAATCCAGCTCGTACTGGGCCATGGCTGCAAAGAAGAGAGGAAATCTGTGGCCCCGATCGAAGCCGGTAAAGTCATCATCGATTAAAGCATGCATCATCTCCCGTGCCCGGTCGGCCCGGAAGTTCCACATAAATACGGCATCCCCGTCTTTGATCCCGCCATAGTTGTTCACGACGGTGGGACGTACAAACTCGTCGGTCAGCCCCTGCTCGTAAGCATGCTCTACCGCCTGTCGGGCGCTGCTAGCCCGCTCACCTCGGCCGTGGGCTATGGCGTTGTAGGCCAACTCCACTCGCTCCCACCGTCGGTCCCTATCCATGGCATAGAAGCGACCACTAACGGTGGCGATCCGGCCTATACCTAGCAAAGACAGGTGTTTTTCTAAAGTATCGATATATGTTAAGGCACTCTGCGGAGGCACATCTCGCCCGTCGAGGAAAACGTGTACGTAGACCTCCTCTAGGCCTTGTTCTTTGGCCAAACGCAAGAGTTCTAGCAGATGGTCAATATGGCTGTGAACGCCTCCGTCAGACAACAGACCCATTAAGTGAAGGGCCTGGCCCCGGGCGGCCTGCCAAAGGTTTTGTAAAACAGGGTTAGCAGCAAAGCTACCATCCCTAATGGCGCGATTGATACGCACCAAGGATTGATAAACTATGCGGCCAGCACCAATGTTGGTGTGACCCACGTTGGAGTCGCCCATCTGCTCTGGTAAGAGTCCAACGGCTTCCCCAGAACAAGCCAGCTGGGTATGGGGGTACGTGGCAAAGAGATGATCTATGTTGGGCGTAGCAGCCTGCCGCACTGCATTCCCAGTGACTGCTTCACTAACACCCCAACCATCTAGTATAGCTAAGACTACGGGCCCCATTTACTTCACCCCATAGGCACGGGCGATAGCTGCAAACTTGTCGGCATTCAGACTGGCGCCACCCACTAGGACACCATCCACACCCTCGGCGGCTGCAAATTCTTGAATGTTTTCTGGAGTTACACTACCGCCATAAAGTATACGCATAGCCTCGGTATTTCCGTTCATCAAACGTTGTAGCCGCTGCCGAGCATATTTGGCCAGTTGGGCTGCATCCTTGGCTGTAGCCGAGCGGCCACTGCCGATAGCCCATAGCGGCTCATAAGCCACCACCACTTGGGGCAGTTGCTCCGGTTGTAAGTGCTTGAGACATGTGAGCAACTGCTGACCAATCACCTTCTCCGTCATGCCCAAGCTGCGCTCGCTCATGGTTTCTCCTACACAGAGAATGGGAGTAATCCCATTCTCGATGGCTACTTTCACCTTCTCGCCAATGGTCTCGGCCGTTTCCCCAAAACGCAGACGTCGCTCCGAATGCCCTACGATGACATAGCGACAATCTAAGGCTTTCAGCATGGAGATGGAAACCTCTCCTGTGTAGGCTCCTTTCGGTGCCGGGTAAAAGTTCTGGGCCCCTACTTGGAGGTCGCTCCCCAGAAAGGCATTCCTCACCGTTTCAATCGCCGTAAAGGGGGGACAGACAACCACCTCAGCCAGAGTAGGCGTCTCCTGCAGCAACTCCCGCAGGCGCTGACAGTAATCTTTGGCTTCCGGTGAAGTCATATTCATCTTCCAATTGGCCACAACCAACGGCTGCCGCATAACAATCCCCCCTTTCTACTCGCGATCGCTTAAGGCTGCCACCCCTGGCAATACCCTACCTTCCAAGAATTCCAGGCTAGCTCCACCACCGGTTGACACATGGGTAATGGCTTCAGTTAACCCGGCCTGCGCAATGGCCGCAGCCGAATCACCGCCGCCCACAATGCTGGTGGCAGAAGATGCGGCCACCGCCTGCGCCAAGGCATGGGTTCCACCTGCGAAATTCTCCCGTTCAAATACGCCCATAGGACCATTCCAAACGATTAACTTGGCATCTGACAAAACCTTAGCAAAGTGCTCACGAGTGGCCGGCCCGATATCTAGTACCATTAGCTCCTCTGGAACCTGATCTATGGGCACAACCTGACTCGTTTCGGCATCTAAACCAGTCGCTACTACAGCGTCCAAGGGCAGATGAATCTGTACCCGGCGCTCTCTGGCTTCCGACAGTAGTTCTTCCGCTAAAGAGATAGCCTCTTTTTCCACTAGCGAGCGCCCCATTTCCTTTCCCTGAGCCGCTAAGAAGGTATTAGCCATCCCGCCGCCGATGAGCAGGCTATCTACCTTACCCAAGAGATTACGCACAACCCCGATTTTATCGGAGACCTTCGACCCACCCAAGATGGCCACAAAAGGGCGTTCCGGGGCAGCCAGAGCTGTACCCAAGAACTTGATCTCCTTCTCCATCAGGAAGCCACAAACGGCCGGTTGCACATACTCGGCGATACCGGCGGTAGAGGCGTGGGCACGATGGGCCGTGCCAAAAGCATCATTGACGTAGATATCACCTAAGGCCGCCAGTTGCTGGGCAAACTCGGCATCATTCTTTTCCTCGGCCTCATGGAAACGCAGGTTTTCCAAGAGCAGAACCTCACCAGTTGCCAATTGGGCCACTGCCTTTTCTGCCACTTCACCTACACAATCGGACGCAAAGGCCACCGATTGCCCAAGTAGTTGGCTTAAACGAGCGGCAACTGGCCGCAGAGAATAGGCTAAGTTTACCTTGCCTTTAGGTCGGCCCAGATGGCTCATCAAAATGACCTTAGCCCCATTCTCCACTAGGTAACGGATGGTAGGCAAAGCCGCCACAATCCGCGTATCATCACTGACTTGACCGTCTTCGGTCAGAGGCACGTTGAAATCAACCCTAACTAATACCCGCTTGTTACTGACATTGACATCTCTTAATCCCAGCTTGTTCATGGCCACCCTACCACTAGAAACCAGCTTTAGCCACGTATACGGCCAAATCAACGAGACGCTCTGAGTAACCCCATTCATTGTCATACCAGGCAATGACCTTAACCATCCGGTCACCCACCACCATAGTCAACGGGGCGTCTACGATGGACGAATGGGGATTCTGCACATAGTCGACAGAAACCAGCTCTTCCTCACATACAGCCAGTATACCTTTCATGGGGCCGGCGGCCGCTTCCCGTAGAGCGTCGTTAACTTCCTCAGCTGTGACTTCCTTCTCAAGCTCTGCCACTAAGTCAACCAAGGACACCACCGGGGTAGGAACCCGCACGGCAAAACCGTTCAGCTTACCAGCCAACTCG
Source organism: Bacillota bacterium (assembly GCA_029781045.1). GTDB lineage: Bacteria > Bacillota > UBA994 > UBA5500 > UBA5500 > UBA5500. The sequence continues at coordinate 18,348 of JAKOXL010000034.1, forward strand.
GGCAGAACCAGACCAACAGCCTTGGCAGCTCCCGTGGTAGTAGGAATCATGGAGACAGCCGCAGCCCTGGCTCGGCGTAGATCCTTATGGCTACCGTCAAGAATGCGTTGATCGTTGGTATAAGCATGGATAGTAGTCATCAGACCCGATACGATTCCAAACTTATCGTTAAGTACTTTAGCCACCGGAGCTAAGCAGTTGGTGGTGCAGGAAGCGTTAGAAATGATATGGTGCTTAGCCGGATCATATTTATCATGGTTGACACCCATTACGATGGTAATATCTTCGCCCTTAGCAGGCGCAGCGATTAATACCTTCTTGGCACCGTTCTGTAAGTGTCCGCTGACCGATTCAGCGTCTCTAAACTTACCAGTAGACTCCACAACAACATCAACGCCCAGATCCCCCCACGGAATGTCGGCCGGGCTGGCACCTTTGGTTACCGGGATCTTCTTGCCATTCACTACTAGGTAATCGTCGCCGGCCTCTACCGTACCCTTAAAGATGCTGTAAGCCGAGTCGTAACGCAGCAGATGACCCATCACATCGGGGTTAGAGCGGTTATTGATGGCCACCACTTCCACATCGTCCCGTTCAGCCGCGATGCGCATGACTTGCCGGCCAATACGGCCAAAACCATTGATACCAATCTTGACTGCCACTCAGACAACCTCCTTATTATTTCAGCTGACCGCTTTATTACTGACGCCAATCCATTGGAATTAGCGTATGATATTTGCCCATTAATTATATCACATATGGAATCTTTTCCGATGGCGAGACGACAAGATTCCCATTTCTTCTCGATACTTACCTACCGTACGTCTAGATATAGTAATACCCTTCTCTTTCCGTAGTAAATCAGCTATCTGCTGGTCGCTCCAGGGGGCGGAGCCATCTTCCCTAGCCAAAAGCTCACGTATAGCTGTCTGGACCCCTTCTTTAGCCAAACCTAAGCCGCTGCTGTCAGCCACACCGCTGGTGAAAAAGAAACGCATCGGGTACATGCCCCGGGGGGTCTGCATATACTTATTGGCCACAGCACGGCTCACGGTGGATTCATGAATACTAAGGCTGGCTGCCACTTGCGACAGTGTCAGCGGACGCAGGGCCCCTAGGCCATACTCAAAGAAGTCATGCTGCCCTGCCACAATGGCCAGTGCCACATTGTAAAGTGTTTGTCGTCTCTGTTCCAGACTGCGCACCAACCAAGCGGCCGCCCGCAGGCGCTCCCCAATATAGCTGCGTACTTCCGGATCATCGGTTTCCTGCAGTAATCGCAGATAGTAGGGACTAAGGGCTAAGCGGGGTACCGACCGCTCATTGACGATTATCTCATAGCCTTCCAGTTCCTTTATGACCATCACATCGGGAAGAATGAATTGATTATGGTGCCCCGTAGCCAACTTACCACCGGGACGGGGAGGCAGCTCTTTCAGCAGCTCCAATAGTTCCTGCATTTCAGCCACTGGGCAAGCCAAGGCCGTAGCTACCTGATTCACCCGCCCCTCTGCCAGCAGAGGCAAATAGGCTCGAATTGCTTGTTCCCAACGCGGTCTAAGCTGACCGCGGGCTCGTAGTTCGAAGCATAGGTAATCGGCCAGACCATAGCAACCAAGGCCCCGCGGTTCCAGGGACTGTAGTAGCCGTCGGGCGCCAAGGATATTCTCCACCGTAGTATCTAAGGCCTGAGCCAGTTCCTCATCGGAACAAGGCAGGAAGCCGGAACAATCCAGTTGTTCCAGCAGAGTAACCGCCAACTCCTGCAACTGGGGGGAAACGGCCAGGGTGCGAATCTGCAGCACCAACTCTTGCATTTCTTCCTGGCCCAATCCCGACCAGCGGTCCATCGGCAAGAGATTGGTCGGTTCTTTCCTGCCAGAGACTAAAGGCGGTTCCTCGAACCAATACTCTAACCACTCCTGGCTAAAGGTGTCCAACCCCTCATAGGGATTGTCCCCCGACGGCTCCTCCCAAGGCCGATCTACCTCCAACACTGGATTGGCAGCCATCTCTTGCTGTAAATAGTTGGCCAGGTCATAAGCCGATAGCTGCAGGATGGTCAAAGCCTGGCGCAGCTTGGGAGTGACCACTAGCCTAGGGGCATGCTCTAAGTTCAGTTTGAGCTTCTTCGGCACCCTCCCACCTCCACCAGCTATTCCTCTTTACCAAAGGCCAAATGCACCAACTTGCGCAAGCGGTGATTGACAGCACTCTTGCTGAGGGGAGGATCGGCCAATTGCCCCAACTCTTGCAAGCTAGCCTCTGGATGCGCCAAACGCAGTTCGGCTATCTGCCTGAGCCCCGGTGACAATTGGGCCAACTGCTGCCGGGCGGCCAAGAGGCGAATAGCCTCCGTCTGTCGCATAGCTGCATCCACCGTCTTACTGAGATTAGCCGTCTCCGCATTGACCAGGCGATTAATCTGGTTGCGCATCTGTTTGCGAATACGAGCATCTTCAAAATGTAAGAGGGCTGTGTGAGCCCCAATCACGTTCAAAAAGCGAACAATTTGCTCGCTCTCCTTTAAGTAGACCACCAAGGTGTCTTTTCTTGGCACTACTTTGGGCGATAATTGCTCCTGCTCCATCAGTTGGCAGAGCACGCGGGCCTGATCCTCATACTCGGTGGCGATCTCCAGATGATATGACACCTTACGGGGGTCGTTGATCGCACCAGTGGCCAAGAAGGCTCCTCGCAAATAGGCACGTCTACAACACTGACTTTCTACTACCCAGGGGGCAACGCCGTGGTCCACTCCCGCATCGTCATCGACCAGTCCCACTCGGCGCAATAGCTGAGGGACATTGCCTCGGCACCAGACCATGTATACGTTGTTCTTGCGCAAACGCACCTTGCGCCGAACATATATCTCCGCTTGCACCCCAAAGACGGCTCGAAATAGCTTGAAAATGACGCGGGCAGTAGCCGGGTTCTGCGTTGTTACACTCAGACCCCACTGACCGGCACGGCTTATTTCTATGCTGCCATTGAGACGAATAAGGGCGGCCAGCTCGGCTCGTTGGCAACATGCATCGGCGACAGCAATACGGGCCAGTTCCCGTTTCACTTCTTCAGAAAAGGTCACGCACCTCTCCCCCCCACCGCTTATTGCGCTCACTCACCTATAAGTTCCACTCCCACTCAGACTAATCCTGCCGGGAAAAAGCAGGAGGCTGCCCTCCGACAGCCTCCTGAGAACACTCTTCTATTTAGCAATCATTACCCTGCTGGCCACCATAGGGGGAGGTTCCGCTCCTTTGGCTCATACCCTGCTGATAACCTATGTTGCGGTCAGCCTGCATTACCTGCGAGAGACCGCCCATACCACTTTGCATCATCTGTTCCGTCGGGGTGGTACCAATATTCTGGTTCGTACCCCAACCGGAAGTGCCGTACTGGCTGGACTGTTGATAGCCTCCATACTGGCTGCCATAGTGGCTGGTGGTCTGACCATACTGGGGCATGCCATAGCTGCTACCAGTAAACTGTTGCCCTCCCTGATACTGGGGCTGGCTGGGACCATAGTAACCCACATTACGGTCGGCCTGCATTACCTGCGGGAGACCACCCATACCGCTACGCATCATCTGTTCCGTGGGCGTGGTACCGATACCCTGGTTCGTACCCCAACCGGAAGTGCCGTACTGACTGGACTGTTGATAGCCTCCATACTGGCTACCATAGTGGCTGCTGGTCTGACCATACTGGGGCATGCCGTAGCTGCTACCAGTAAACTGTTGCCCTCCCTGATACTGGGACTGGCTGGGACCATAGTAACCCACATTGCGGTCGGCCTGCATTACCTGCGGGAGACCACCCATACCGCTACGCATCATCTGTTCCGTGGGCGTAGTACCGATATTCTGGTTGGTACCCCAGTTGGAGGTACCATAGTTGCTGGTCTGCTGGTAGTCTCCATGCTGAGTGCCAAAGTGGCCAGTGGTCTGTCCATATTGGGGCGTAGTGAAACCGCCACCGAAGGATTGCCCACCGCCGCTGCCCCCCTGGTACTGGAACTGACCCACATTATGGTCGGCCTGCATCATCTGGGGGAGACCACCCATACCACTTAGCATCATCTGCTCACTCTGAGTGGTACCGATGTTCTGGTTTTGGCCATAAGTCCCAAATTGGTTGGGCTGCGGCCGCTGAGATGAGTACTGCATTCTTTTGTTGCACCTCCATGATTAGTTGCATCAGCACCGGAGGGCGCGGCCTTGGCGCACCTGCCGTTGCCCTATGCATGTCATCATGGATAATATCCCCCAATCTCCGCGGAGCATGCATTATCCTGGCAGAGAAATTAACTGCAGCGGGAGTAGCCGCAATTGGCGCAGGTAGCGCAGCCGTCTTGTGGCACCAAGACGCCGCCACATTCAGGACAAATCAGTAGGGATTGCGGGCCACGAGCCACATTGAGATCGAAACGCACCTTGCCGTTAACATACTTTTCAATGGTCTTACCTATGGCATCGGGGCAACTGAGCACCCAGGTTTCCGGATCAACAATGCAGGCAACGCAACGGATGCCTTTAATCTGATCCAAGATGGCCTCCACTTCCACTCCGCTGCGTAGAGCAAGACTAATCAGGCGGCTAACGGCAGCCGAGAGGGCAGCACAGCCTTCCTCACCCGTATTTGTAAATACTTCACAGAGCCCATGTTCATCAGAGTTGACGGTGACATAGAGCTTGCCGCAGCCACCAATTTTGTACCTCTTGGTCATGCCAGTAGTCTCATCAGGACGGATACGCGGCCGTATTTTCGATGTGGACGGCACCGCTGGGGCCGTACTGGTAGCCGCCACCTCCACGCTAGCAGCGCTAGTTTCCGTTCTAGCCGGCGTCGATAGAACTTGATACTGACGGCTGCCATCCCGATAGATGGTCACTCCCTTACAACCCAACTGGTAGGCCAACTGGAAGACCTTAGCCACATCATCGGGAGTAGCATGGTTGGCGAAGTTGACCGTCTTGGATACGGCATTATCCGTATGGCGTTGGAAGGCGGCCTGAATCTGCACATGCCATTCGGGAGCAATGTCATGGGCAACAACAAACACCTGCTGCACATCTTCCGGCACCTGCTCCAGACCTTGAATCGTGCCGGCCGCCGCTATTTGCTTCAATAGCTCCTCACTATAGAAACCTCTCTCCCGTGCCACCTTTTCAAACAAAGGATGAACCTCTAACAGACGATCATTGTCTAAGATGTGGCGCTGGAAGGTGACAGCAAAGAGAGGTTCAATACCGCTGGAAACACCGGCAATGATGCTGATGGTACCCGTGGGGGCAATAGTGGTAACCGTCGCGTTACGCAACCGAGGGCCGCCTTCGTAGTCATAGATGGAGCCAGAGAAGTTGGGGAACACACCTCTCTCTTCTGCCAGCTTCATCGATGCCGCCTTTGCCTCACGATCAATAAAACTCATCACTTCTTCCGCCATGTTAACCGCCGCTTGCGAGTTATAGGGAATGCCAAGTTTAATGAGCAGATCGGCGAAGCCCATCACACCCAAGCCGACTTTGCGGTTACCCTTAGACATCTCCTCGATTTTAGGTAGCGGGTAGCGGTTAGCGTCGATAACGTTATCCAGGAAATGAATAGCCGAATGAACTACTCGCCGTAGCCTCGGATAATCAACTTCCGGGTTAGGCCCCGGAGTCACCATAAGGGCCAAATTTACTGAACCCAGATTGCAAGATTCATAGGGTAACAGGGGCTGTTCCCCACAAGGATTGGTGCTTTCAATTTCACCTAAGTGGGGGGTGGGATTATCACGATTAAGACGATCAAGGAAAATGATGCCCGGCTCCCCATTCTTCCAAGCCATTTCCACAATGGTCTTAAAGACTTCGCGAGCCGCGAGGCGACCGGTGACACTGCCATTGCGAGGATTACGCAGTTCATACTCGGTATCGGCTTCCACCGCCTGCATAAACTCCTCTGTCAGGCCCACAGAAAGATTAAAGTTGGTCAGCTGGGTGGTGTCGGCTTTAGCCGTAATGAACTCCATAATATCCGGATGGTCTACACGTAGAATTCCCATATTGGCCCCTCGCCGAGTACCCCCCTGTTTGACGGCATCGGTAGCCTCATTATAAACTCGTAAGAAGGAGAGGGGGCCGCTGGCTACACCCCCCGTGGTTTTGACCATATCATTGCGCGGGCGCAAACGGGAAAAAGAAAAACCAGTTCCGCCACCACTTTTGTGGATCATAGCCGCGTTCTTGAGAGTCTCAAAAATACTCTCCATACTATCTTCAATCGGTAACACGAAACAGGCGGCCAATTGCTGCAGTTCTCGCCCCGCATTCATAAGGGTGGGTGAATTGGGCAGAAACTCCAGATTGGTCATCATTTCATAGAACTCCTGCGCCAGTTCTTCTGCCTCTTGTTCCGTTTTACCGTAATGAGTCACTTCGACGGCGGCAATATTATTAGCGACGCGCCGAAACATGTCTTCCGGCGTCTCGCAGACCTTACCGTCAATTTTCTTCAGATATCGTCGCTCTAAGACGGTTAATGCATTAGCTGTCAGCTCCACTTCACAGAACCTCCTACACAAAATAATCCCGGCTGCTGCATTGAGAACCCTTGCTCTAGCGAAAGAACCAATTTATGTATGCGCAAGGCGACTACTCAGCTAGCCAACTCCAACGAGATGTGATAGCGTTCTTCCACGTGAGGCTCAGGTTTTCCTGCCGACCAGATTAGGACTCCAGGTTCATTTGGCTGAATTGAAGATGGGGGTGTGAACCAGATGATTAAGGCGCTGCTCTTGGATATTGATAATACTCTACTAGGTCCTGAGGGTCAGCTCAGCCCTGCCACTAAAGATGCTATTACCTTAGCGCAGGAAACGGGGTTCAAGATTATCTTGGCCACAGCCCGCGGTTATAGATCCACCCGGCCAGTGCATAGGGAGCTGGGACTAACTTGTCCAGTGGTCTGCCACATGGGAGCTATGGTTTACGATTACCAGCAAGAGAAGCCACTAATGACCTGGCCCCTCCCTGAGCAGTTGGCCCACAGACTGGCCCGCTTGGCCGATGAACTGGGTGTGCGCATTAGCGCATATGTGGGAGAAGAAGTCTGGTTCAACCAGCACCCGGACCGGCCCCTGAGAGAAGACTGGTTGGTAAAAAGCGATTTTGTGAGGGCGCTGGAGGGCAAGTCGGTGCTGGAAATGGTGGTGGTAGGTGACAAGGCAGTGGCCAAGATGATGGAAGCCATAGAAGGGGAACCCTGGGGAGCCGAGCTTAGCCTCGGCAGACTCCAAGAAGGGGACAAAACCTGGTTGTTCATTAACCGGGCAGGTATAACCAAGGTTTCAGCCCTGGAATGGCTATTACCCCATCTGGGGCTCGATTGGAGCCACTGTGCCGCCTGCGGCGACGGCACCGCCGATCTGGAGATGATTCAGAAGGCCCACTGGGGCCTGGCAGCACCCTTAGCCCACCCCAGTGTGCGGGAAGCTGCTCATGCTCCCTTCACCTTAGATCCGGACGAACCCATAGCCAGCCTGGTGCAGGAAATAATCACCCGATGTGGAAGTAATCTTTGAAGCCTTTGCACTCTATAATAGCAGAGGAATAACGTACTAAAACAAGGAGGAACATTCCATGGGCAAAATACTAGACATGCCATATATTATGGAGCATTTGGTCAAACTGTGCACCACTCCGAGTCCTACCGGTGATACGCAGGCGATCATCAACTACTTGCAGGGTGAATTTGAAAGACTGGGTCTTGCCTGCCACCGGACCAACAAGGGTGGATTAATCGCCACTCTTCCCGGTAAAGATGACGAGAGACACCGGGTGCTTTCCGGACATGTGGATACGTTAGGGGCCATGGTCAGTGAAATCAAGAGCAATGGGCGCCTCAAATTCGTAACCCTGGGCGGTTTTACTATGCACTCCGTTGAGGGTGAGCATGTAACAATCACCACCGCCAAAGGTAACACCTATACGGGTACCATCCTCTCCACCAAGGCTAGCTCCCACGTATATGGGCCCGACGCCAGCAAGTTGGAACGGATCCCGGCCAACATGGAGATCCGTATCGATGAAAAGGTCCAGTCCAAGGCGGATACGGAGCGCTTAGGCATTGCGGTGGGCGATTTCGTCAGTTTCGATCCGCGGACAGAGATTACACCCAGCGGCTTTATCAAGTCCCGTCATTTGGATGACAAGGCAAGCGTGGCCGTCATGTTGGGAGTAGCCAAGTATTATCAGGAAAACAAACTGCAACCAGCAGCTACCACCCACTTCTTCATCACCAACTATGAGGAAGTTGGCCATGGGGCTTCCTATGGTACACCACCGAAAACCACCGAGTTTATCGCTGTTGATATGGGCTGCATCGGTGACGGTCTCAACGGTAACGAGTTTAGCGTATCCATCTGCGCTAAAGACAGTGGCGGACCCTATGATCTGGGCATTCGACGCCGCCTAACTCGTCTAGCAGAAGAGAACAACATCCCCTACGCTGTGGATGTGTTCCCTTACTACGGTTCCGACGCAGGTCCAGCTTTGCGGGCTGGCAACGACATTCGCTGCGGCCTCATTGGCCCCGGTGTGGACGCCTCCCACGCCTTTGAGCGAACCCACCAGGAAGCACTGCTGGCCACAGGTCGGCTCCTGATAGCCTATCTGGATGCGCCCGAAGAGTAAGCTGTTAAAAAGGGCTGTCATAAAGACAGCCCTTTTTCTCTGCATTCTGAAGAGCCGTGGTCATACTAGAGCGCTAGTGCCCAACCTCTGCCGGAATGGGCTTAGTTCGCCAACAGCCCCTTGGGGATATCAGCGCGACGGTCCTTCTTCTTGCTCCAAAAGATGTGTCGGCGTGTTCTAAGATTCTATGTCCTTCATGCGGATCAGGTAGCGCCTCTTGAAGCGACGCCTGCCTTGACGCAGAGTAGAACGCAACACCAAACGAAAGACGGCCCGTGCTAGGCGCTGGGAATCATGTCGCACCAAATCGTCCTGGTTAATCAAGTCACCGATGGCCACGCTCACTCCCAGCTTTCTCAGCGCATCAATATCGACTGCGACTGGCGCCGCCCCTTCCGCCTTATATTTAGCCAAGAGTTCGGGGTTTACAGGAGCCGTGTTTACCAGAACACAGTCAATCAGATCGGGGCGAGTATGGTCTAAGATAGCTTTCAAATGATCAGCAGCAGTATAGCCAGTGGTCTCCCCCGGTTGGGTCATCACATTGCAGACGTAAATCTTGGTGGCCTGCGAAGCAGCGATGGCCTCCACTACTCCGGGGATCAAAAGGTTAGGCATCACACTGGTGTAAAGACTGCCAGGTCCCAGCACGATGGCATCGGCATCCCTGATGGCTTCCAAGGCCTCGGGCAAGGGTTCAGCTTTGGCGGGCAAGGTAAAAACCCGTCTGATAGGGGCTTGGGATGAACCAACGCTGCTTTCACCACAAACAATACTGCCATCGGTTAACTCAGCACACAACACGATATTGTCCAGTGAGACCGGCAGCACCCGACCTCGCACCGCCAGAACCTTACTGGATTCTCTCACGGCAGCTTCGAAGTCACCTGTTATTTCCGACATGGCAGCGATAAAAAGATTGCCGAAAGAATGACCATCGAGGCCTGACCCGCAGTTGAACCGGTGCTGAAAAAGCGTTTCTAACATGGGCTCGGCAGTGGCCAAAGCCGTGAGACAGTTGCGAATATCACCGGGAGGAAGAATTCCCAGCTCGCCCCGCAGCCGCCCCGAACTACCACCGTCATCGGCCACTGTGACGATGGCCGTTAGGTTGCTGGTTAATTCTTTGAGACCACGCAGCAGCACCGGCATTCCGGTTCCACCGCCGATGACCACAAGCCGTGGTGCCCGCGACAGCAAGTTCCGCTCATACAGCAGGTCCACCAACTGTCCATCCTGCGCCGGGCGAAAGACCTTAAATGTAGCCCGCACAGCACCACGCACCCCATAGCTAACACAGGCCAACCCCAAAACGAAGATTAACAGTCCGCTGCTTAACGCTCTACGGTACGACCCGCCCGCCAGTATGTAGAGGGCCACCAGCAGACGCCCCTCAATAAAGTTGAGCAGCTGCCAGCCCCATAATAGCCCGCCTCCCAGCATGATTAACAGAAGCCCGACAACCGCCAAGAGCAGCCAACGCTTGACACCAATACCTGGATAAAGCCACTTCAGCGCTTGCCTCAGCATTACTGGTTACCCCCGAGTGAAATATCTCGATGCTGCAAATAGAGCTCATATCTATCTTGCAGCACTTCCCGCAGGCGATTGGCAATAACTACTGATCGGTGTCGCCCACCGGTACACCCAATGGCGATGACTAGGCTGCTCTTACCCTCCTCCATATAATGGGGAATTAACCATTCGATCAAATCTACAACACGCGTTACAAATTCTTGGGCCAAGGGCCATTTCAACACATACTGCCGTACCGTCTCTGCGGTTCCTGGATGATGGCGCAATTCAGGGACGTAATAGGGATTGGGGAGGAAGCGGACATCAAACACCAAATCGGCGTCTAAAGGCAGGCCGTGTTTAAAGCCAAAGGAAACTACGCGAATGCTCAGCTTCTTTTGCCAGCCGGGGCCCGCGTAATGGGCCTGCAACTCGCTGCGCAGCTGCTGGGGCGTAAGTGAAGTAGTATCAAGTACCAGATCTGCTCGTTCTCGCAGCTGTCGCAACTTCTCCCGCTCGGCGGTGATGCCTGTCAATACGCTGCCTTCACCGGCCAGGGGGTGCTGCCTCCGCGCTTCCTTATAACGCCGGATCAAAGTTTCGTCTTCAGCTTCCAAAAAAAGTATCTCGTAATGGTAGTTATTGTTCTTAAGGAAGAGCAAAGCCTCGGCCAGATTATCAAAAAACTCACCGCCCCGGATATCCATAACCACGGCTACCCGCTTGACCGAGGACTGATTGCAGAGCTCGGCAAATTTAGAAATGAGGGCCGGTGGCAGATTATCCACACAGAAGTACCCCAGATCCTCCAAGTGCCGCAGCGCCAGAGTCTTTCCGGCCCCCGACATACCAGTGATAATAACAAAGCGCAACGCTTCGTTCATCTCTTCTCACCCCTTTGCTCTGCATTGCGTATCCTCTCCGGCGGCAGACCCAACTTCTGGGCCAGTCGCCAGCCCGCCTCCAATCGTCCCACTTGAGATGGGCTATGGGCATCGCTGTTGATAACAAAGTCTACGCCAGTAGGCATGGCCACCCGCACATAATCGGCTAAGATATCGGTATGCTGACAATTGATCTCCAAGGCCGTGTTCCGGCGCACGCAAGCCCGGGCCAACTCTTCCGTATCTATGTCAATCCAAAGCCCAGGATGGGCAACGAAGCTGACGGGATGACGATATACGGCTTCCACCATGGCTTTAGTGTTGATATTACGTAGCTTCCGGCTCCTCCAGCGGGTAAAGCGCTGGATGGCGTTGGGCAACAGCATGGTGGCCCCATCTCGCCACGTTAATGGTTTGACCAGTGGATGCAAGCTGACAATCACCATATCCATCTGCTTCAGCACTTTGGCCGGTAGATCCAAATCCCCTTGGCGGCTAATGAGATTGGTTTCCACACCCAAAAGCAGTTGGGGCCCCTGCCCTTTCGCATTCCAGGCGTCAACTTCTGCCCGCATCTGGCGGATAGTTGCCAGAGGATTCTTTATGCCCACCCGTAAACTGGCGGGCGCATGATCGGTAATAGCCACCTCTCGCAGCCCTCGGGCCTGACCAGCTAAGGCGTTGGCGCGAATGCTGCCAGTACCGTCACTAAAATGCGTATGGGTATGCCAATCGGCAAAGAGCGACCAGTCCTGCATAATCCTCAACCCTGCTTGCGTCGACGCCGCTGCTCAATGAAGTTCTCTAGGCGGGTCGCATCAAGATTTAGGATGTTCTCTGGCGGAATACCAGCATCAATAGCCATGTTATAGGCTTCATCCAACACCCCCACATGACCCGACCAGTGGGCATCGCTACCCAATACTACCTGAACCCCGTGTTGAGCTGCCAGACGGGCAATCTCTCGACAGCGGTCGGTACTGCCAGCCCGACTGCGCACCAGGGAGGAGTTATTAATCTCTATTAACACTCCCGCCTCAGCTGCTGCCAAAAGCACTTTGAGGAAATCTATTGGATAGGCCGGATTGCCGGGATGAACAACCGCGTCCACATAGGGGTTGCGTATTGCGGCTAAAATCGCCGCCGTATTCTCTTCTTGACTCCCAGGGGGTATACAATCTCTATGTAAACCTACAGCCACATACTCCAACTTTCTCAGATAACGATCGGCCAAATCCAGTTCTCCATCCACATTCATGATATTAGCCTCTACCCCCGTAAGTAATCGCACCCCATCCACTTCCCGCGGTAGAACCGACATGTTGCCAAAATAATAGCGGTGAGGCGCCTGAGGCATTGCTGGCCCATGCTCCGTTGTGGCCATAAACAAAAGGCCCCGCTCCTTAGCGGCCCGCAAGTTCTCTTGCAAAGTACTATACGCATGGCCACTGACTATGGTGTGGGTGTGCATATCGGCGATAATAGGCATAGCTCCATCCCCCTATCCTTATCAGACTGTCTGGTATGATATAATCGGGCAAACGCCAGCAAATAATCTACAGGAGGCTGTCTAGTATGAGTTTTTCCCAAGTGTTACAAACCTACGACCTCTTAGATTCGGCCCATGTTAACGGTGAACGTGTTGCCGATTGGTTGAAGCAAAACGGCGCCAACACCGTAGAGGTCAAAAGAATAGAAGGCGCCCGTGGCTATACGGATTTTATCCGCGTAACCATTCCCGGCAGTGAGGGACGTAGCCGTGGCGGTTCGGCCCCTACCCTAGGGGTGATTGGCCGTTTGGGGGGCATTGGGGCACGCCCCAGCCAGATTGGACTGGTTTCCGATGCCGATGGCGCTATAGTGGCGCTGGCAACAGCCCTCAAAGCACTACATATGCAAGCTCAAGGCGACCAGCTTCCCGGCGACCTGATTGTCGCCACCCACATCTGTCCTCATGCGCCGACCATTCCCCACGAGCCAGTACCGTTTATGGGCGCACCGATAGATATGGCCACTATGAACAAACACGAAGTGGTGCCAGAAATGGATGCCATCCTCTCGGTGGATACAACAAAAGGCAACCGCATCCTCAACCACAAGGGTGTGGCGATCAGCCCTACTGTCAAGGAAGGTTATATCCTGCCGGTAAGCAATGACTTGGTGAATGTTTTAGAAATCGTATCCGGCTGTCCAGCCCGAGTCTTGCCCCTTTCACTCTACGACATCACACCCTATGGCAATGACTTGTATCATGTGAATAGTATTCTGCAGCCGGCCACTGCCACCACTGCACCGGTGGTGGGGGTTGCCATCACTGCCGAAATCCCTGTTCCCGGCTGTGCCACCGGGGCCTCCCACGTACCCGACTTGGATGTGGCTACTCGCTTCTGCTTGGAGGTGGCTAAAGCCTTCGGTGCCGGTCGTTTACAATTCTACGACAGGGAGCAGTTCGCCCATGCCCAAACCCTCTACGGAAGCCTAACACACTTCCAAACTATGGGTCGCTAGAAGTATAGAAAAGAGCACTTTCCTATATGGTGCTGTATTCTGCCAACAAACCACAGGGAAGTGCTCATATCTTTCTTAATTATAACACGGGAAAACGGGGTGTCGCACTAATTCTATGCAGGTAGCAGACTGGCGCGACAACCCCGTTGTCTTTAGTGTAGATGGAAGTATTTCTCCAACGCCAGCGCTACACCATCATCCACATTGCTGGCGGTAACAAAATCGGCGACAGCTTGAATCTCCGGCGGAGCATTGCCCATGGCCACACCGATGCCAGCCAACTCTATCATATCTAGGTCATTCTCTCCATCACCGATGGCCAGCATGGCAGCCGGTTCAATGCCCAGCCTCTCACCTAACCAGGCCAAAGCCTGAGCTTTGGTGGCCTGCCGATGCCCAAACTCCAGAAAGTGAGGGTAGGAGCGATTGATGGCCATATGATCGCCAAAGCTCTCTTTAGCCTGTGGCAACAGCTGGCTAAGCACCTCCGGTTCCCCGATAGCCACCACCTTAGTAGCAACCTCCAACGCCAACCTGCTCAGGCGTCCCACTTCCTTCACCGCCACCCGTGAATACTTGGCGTAGCGTTCTGCAGTGGGATTCATACGTTCCACCCATAGTTCATCGTCCACATAGAGGTTGATGTGCACCGGCTCTTCTTCCAGCCACTGTAACAACTGCAGCAACTGGCCGGCAGATAGGTGGAGATGACGCCATATGCTGCGGTCGCCGACGCTTCTCACCAAGGAACCTTGATAGGCAATGAGGGGGCCCGTAAGATCCAACTCCCGGGCGTAGGGTTCGGCCGCACAAAACATGCGGCCGGTTGCCAATACTACCTCACACCCCTGCTCCCGCACTCCTTGAATAGCCCGTTTCGCTCGGGGAGAGATGGTACGGTCGGGCAAAAGTAGGGTTTCATCTAGGTCTATCGCAACCAGTCGAATCAAAGCTGTACCTCCTTGCTCTAGGCACTCTCCTGCTGCCTATATTGCATCTCATAGAGTGTCTTATAGAGGCTATCGGGCTGCGCCAGCAACTCCTCATGGGTTCCTTCCTCCACTACCCGACCCTCATTGATAACCACAATCTTGTCGGCATTCCGAATAGTTGATAGCCGATGCGCTATGACAAAGGCGGTGCGCCCCTCCAGCAAACGATCCAGTGCCTTTTGGATAATAACCTCCGTATAGGCATCCACGCTGGAAGTAGCCTCATCCAGAATCAGAATGCGCGGATTACAGATCAAAGCACGGGCAAAGGAGATAAGCTGCCGCTGGCCGATGGAAAGCCGGGCTCCCCTTTCATGAACTTCCGTATCGTAGCCATTGGGCAGGCGCATAATGAACTCATGGGCGCCCACAGCCTCTGCCGCTGCAATAACCTCAGCCTCACTGGCATCGGGTTTACCGTAGCAGATGTTGTCCCGAATGGTGCCGGAAAAGAGGAAGGTATCCTGCAGCACAATCCCCAGCTGCCGGTGTAAGGATTTTTGCTGTACATCGCGCAGTTCATAGCCATCGATGGTGATTGAACCCTGCTGCGGGTCGTAGAAGCGGGCCAGCAAGTTAATGATGGAGCTCTTGCCCGCCCCCGTGGGTCCCACCAGCGCAATGGTCTGCCCTGGCTGAGCCTCGATGCAGATATCATGCAACACAGGTCGGTCTGGAGAATAGCCGAAGGTTACCTTATCAAAGACCACATGCCCCTTGATAGGAGGCAGCTCCAGAGCACCGGGCGCATCTTGTACCGCTGGTTCCGTTTCCAACACCTCAAAAATGCGTTCAATGGAAACGGTGGCCGATTGCCAAGTATTGTAAACCTGAGATAAGTCACGAATCGGCATATAGAACTGGGTCACATAGCTGGTGAAAGCATAAACAGTCCCCAGGGTCAGTACTCCTGCCCGCACCAAGGTGCCGCCGTACCAAAGCACCATACAGATACCGACTGCTCCCACCACTTCCACCAGGGGGCCAAAAAGGGAGTGTAGACGGGCTGCCTGCATGTTGGCTTCCATATAGTCGGCATTCTTGGCATCAAAATGAGCCCGGTTGGTGTCTTCCCGGGTGAAGGATTGCACCACCCGCACACCAGAAATGCTTTCCTGCAAATTGGCATTAACGGTGGCAATCTTACGCCGCACCTCATGGTAGGCCCTGTGCATACGCCAACGAAACTTGGTGGCTATCAGCACTAGGAAGGGTAGGGTGGTAAAGGTCAGCAGCGATAGGCGCACATTCATGGCCAGCATAATGCCGATAATGCCCAAAAGGCGAAAAAGGTCATTGACCACATTCAAGATGCCAGAGGAGACCAGTTCACTGAGGGCATTCACGTCGTTGGTGACTCGCGACATGATGCGGCCCACCTCTATGCGGTCATAGAAGTTGAACGATAATCTCTGCAAGTGTTCAAATAGCTGTTGCCGGATACTAAAGATGATGTTCTGGCCCGCCCAGGAGACGAAGTAGGTCTGCCAATAGGTGCAGAGCCAGTTAACAACATATACGAACAAGTATAGGATGGATATACGCGTTAGCCCGGCCATATCCCGTTCTACTTTGATATATGTGTCAATAGCACGCCGCATCAGTAGAGGAGAAATCAGGCTGGTAGCGGAGACGATCAACATGAAAACCATGCCCGCCAGCAAATGGGGCCAGTAAGGCTTCAGGAAAGGCGCAATGCGTTTAATAACCTTGGTATCGATTTTTACATCTAAGATTTCAGCATCAAAACTACCGTGACGTCCGCCTGCCCGCATCAGTTACCACTCCTTTCCGCCAAAACTTCTGCCTCTTCCTGACTACGTAACTGCAGATCATAGATTTCCCTATAAATACCGCCGGCGGCCAAAAGCGTTTCATGGGTACCCTGCTCCACAATACGACCGTTGTCCAAGATGATAATCTGGTCCGCATTCTTAACGGTGGATAGTCGCTGGGCAATGATAAAGGACGTGCGGTTCTGCATGAGTACTTCCAAAGCCTGTTGAATAAGGTACTCGGTCTCCGTATCCACGCTAGAAAGGGAGTCGTCCAAGATCAGGATGGCCGGGTCAAGCAGCAAGGCGCGGGCAATGGCGATACGCTGTTTCTGTCCACCGGAAAGCCCCACACCCCTCTCTCCCACCAGCGAGTTATAGCCGTCGGGCAAACTCATGATGAAGTCATGAATGCGGGCCGCTTTGGCGGCGGCTACTATTTCTTCATCCCTGGCATGGGGGCGACCATAGGCAATGTTCTCCCGAATGGTGGCAGAAAACAGAAAGGTTTCTTGCAACACTATACCAATCTGCCGGCGCAATGACTCCAGCGTCACATCACGGATATCGATACCATCCACGGTAATGGCCCCTTCTACCACATCGTAGAAGCGGGGTATGAGATTGATCAGAGTACTCTTGCCGGAGCCGGTTCCCCCTAACACCGCGATCCGTTGTCCCGGTTTGGCATCGATGTTGATGTCCCGTAATACATAGTTCATTCCATCATAAGCGAAGGAAACGTTTTCAAATCGCACATGACCCTTGATCGGCGGCAACTCAAAGGCTCCCGGTTTATCACGCACTTCCGGATTTGTGTCTAGGATTTCAAAAACCCGCTGGGCCGCGGCCGTAGCCTGACTATACATGTTTACCAGCCAGCCCAACATACGCACCGGCCCCACTAGTCGGGCCAAAAGCGCTGTAAAAGCCAACATCTGACCGATGGATAGATGGCCCAGTATCACTTGGCGACCACCATACCAAAGAATCAAGGTACTCCCCAAGCCGCTCATAAACTGCATCAAGGGGAAATAGAAGGCCCAGAGTCGAACTGTAGTTATGTTTTCCTCTAAGTAACGCCAGTTCTGGGCACGAAACTTGGCTATCTCTCTTTCCTCTTGGGCAAAGGCCCGCACCACTCTTACTCCTGAGATGTTCTCCTGCAGCGTGGTCGTTAACTCGGCCATTTCTTGCTGGATCAGCTGGTAGCGCGGACGCACTTTAGTGTTGAAGGCGGCCACCGAGAGAACTAAGAAGGGCATGGTCCCCAAGGAAAGGAGGGTCAGTTTCCAGTCCATCTGCAGTAAGGTTAAAAGAACAAAAACAAAAGTCACCAGGTTACTTACTAGACGCATAATACCGAAACTGACGAAACGGCGGAGCTGATCCACATCGGCAGTGGCTCGGGACATCAGTTGACCAGTCTGGGCCGTGTCATAAAAGCTGAAAGATAGACTCTGAAGATGGCCATAGATACGATTGCGCAGGTCATAGATAGTCCGCTGTCCCACCCATTCCATCAGTAAACGCTCACCGTAGTTGACTAGGCCTTGTAATGCGGCAGCAGCTACCACTGCCAATCCCATCCAAGCCAGAAGATGCCACTGCCCAGCTTCATAGACGGAGTCAAAGGTCCATTGAATAATCTTCGGCTGGATCATCACCAAACCTGTACCGACAAACATCAGCACGATGGCTGCCACTATGCGCGGCCAATAGCGCAGAGCATATCTTAACAAACGTGACATTACCTGCATACCGTTTCTCCCCTTCATCGGTTACTCTGCATCGGGCAGGCCCTCATCCTCCGTTGAATGCACAATCTCTAACAACTTCTCTAACTGATTGGCCTTGGCCCAGGCATCGCTTACCAGTTTGTCAACAACTTCCGCCTTTATAAGCAAGAGACCATGATGGTGGTGGCTGAACACCAGCAGCTTGTCGCCACTATTAATGTTAAGAGCTTTGCGGGCTTCTGCGGGAATCACTATTTGTCCCCGCTCCCCGACCGTGGTGGCTCCTAAGAACTGGCTGCGTAACAGTTTACTCATACCTATCCCTCCTTCCATGAAAAGTATGAAATACATGATTCGCGTTTTAGAACATGATAGCATTGCTTGTGTGCAAAAAAAAGAGCCCTTACGGGCTCTAAAATCTATCTTACGAAAGAGGGCGACCAACGATTAGCCCCAGGACTATCTATCTGCGTGTGCCTGCCAAAGTGTTCACTACCGCGCTGAAAAGACTCATCAGCATGGAAACCCACACCGTGGTCCAAAACCCAGGGATGGAGAACCCGGGCACAAACCAAGAGGCAAACTTGAGCATCAGACCGTTAACCACAAAGGTAAACAGACCAAGGGTAAGTAGATTGAAGGGCAATGTCAAGATGACAAAGATGGGTCTGATAAAAGCGTTAAACACTCCTAACACCAAGGCGGCCAGAATTATGGCTAGTTCGCTCCTATACCAAACCCCCGGCACAACATAACGGGCTATCAAGTAAAGGGCCGCCGCATTCACCAGGACGTCCCAAGCAAAACTGCGTCGCATAGCTTCCTCCCTGTGGCAACTACTCCACGATTACTTCCACGCGGATACCCTCATCTTCATCTTCCACTTCCACCAACTTACCAACAGCCCCATGGCGAATAGCCGTCAACAGTTGCTGTAAATCGATGTTGCCAGCCTGCCCCATCTCCTCCTTAGGAACAAACTTCATGCCGATGTTCAAAGCCACGTCCAGCAAAGCGATGGGGAGGTTGACATTAACCTTCACCCTACCAGTGTTAAGGTCATATACCCGGACTTTTATCCACTTGGCCCCGCCACTGACCACAGAGGTCTGGGGTTCATCCAGGGCAGCCAGCAAGCGGCTAGCCTCTTCCGCCGAAATCTTGTTATCCTGTAACATCTTCAGAATCTGAAGCCGTTCGTTTTCCATTTTCCTTACCCCCTTTTTCTGTCTCAATTATAAACCCGGTAATAACTGATGTCAAGTTTGGCTTTAATATTTTTAAGCTCCATTTTTACTAATCCAAGGCTAGCAAGAAAAGGGCGCCGTACTAGCATCTCAAACAGCGACAATAGGCCGAGCAGTCCTAGGCTGAACCATAAGAGGAGCCCGGCTTCTGTCCTCCAGACAGGTTCATCAAGGCACTCAGCGCGAGTGCCGTCGCCGCCCTTGGTGAGCTGAGCTCATTCCGGCAGAGGTTGGGCACTGGCGCTCTAATATAACCACGGCCCTTCGGAGCACAACAAAGCGAAGAGGCTGTCGTGAGACAGCCCCCATTTAGACCAACCTTAAGACAACTTCCGTTCCTTCCTTTGGATCATAAACCTCCACCAAGGTAAAGGGACCAGCAGTGCGCAACTCCTGCAGAAACCGGGGTAGTTCCTGCAGAACTTGCTGCATTACCTCGCCATACTCGCCCATCTGTTGCCAAGAAACCCATTTCCCCCCGAAGCGCAATAGCCGAACAACCGCCAACAGAAGATCTTCCGCCAGCGATAGCGGGATGGGGACAGTTATTGGTCGGCGGAGGGAGTCGGTCTTTACCCGGCACCAAAGAAACAGAGCTGGTCGTCGCATCGCCATCTACCCGAGAGTCTTGAGCAGCTTTACGGCATCATCGGCGCCAATTTCTCCTCTAGACAATTGCTCCAAAATGTCGCGGCGCTGACGGGCTATTTCGCTCCGGTCCTCTTGCTCCACCCGGTATCCCATGGCTTCCAACACGTTGTCTAACCGGCCCCGCACGGTGGGGTAGGAAATACCTAGTTCTCTCTCCACTTCTTTAATATTACCTCTGCTCTTAAGAAATACTTCTACGAAATGCTTCTGTTCGGCGGTTAGACCACAGAAACGGCAGCTTTCAAAATTACCTTCGATCGTAGTTTCGCAATGATGGCAGGTCAGCTTACTGACAGCCAACTTCTGACCGCAAACAGGACATAACCCGGAAACTGGATGGGCCATAAGACAAGCCTCCTAACTCTTATTGAAATCTTTTATCTATATTATACCTTCATTCACTGAGAATATCAATATTATCAAGGGATATATCAATTTTATTCAACCTTAGCCCAAACCCAGTTTGCGTTGCTGGGCACGAATATCGGTTCCATAGAGAGTAACCGGCTGACAGGCTTCTAGTATGCGAGAGGCAATACGCGTATCATAAATACGTTCCACGTCGGCTAGAGACAGATTAGACGATATTACCATAGGTAAGCGTTCGTTACGGCGATAGTTGATAATATCAAAAAGGCGGCTCACCGCATATTCGGTTACGTGCTCCGCACCTAGATCATCGAGAATGAGAACGGGGGCCTGCCGGGCAATGGCCAGCAAATCGGCATCACCGCTATCTTGCTGAAAACTAGCCCGCATATCAGAAATCAGGTCGGAGAAGACAATATACAGAGGCACTATGTTACTCTCCGCCAGCGAATGGCAGATAGCACTGCAGAGGAATGTCTTACCCAAACCACTTTGCCCTGTTAGGAAGAGGCCGGTGGCGCTGCGCGGATCCTCCATAACAGCAGCCACAAAGGCTTGGCAGGCATGCAAGACCGCCACCGCTTGTTCCCGTTCAGTGTTGCCCAACGGAGTCTTCTTCACCGGTGAATACCAGTCCAGACTAAACCGGCTAAAGGTCTGCTCCTGTAAGCGACTGGGCAAATGGGCTCCCCTGAAGCGGCTCTCTAGAATTCGCTGCTGTTCGCAAGTGCACATCTTGCCCTCATAGAGCCCCGTATCCTGGCACAGATCACAATCCCACTGGGGCTCAGCAAAATCTTCGGGAATCCCCACTTGGCGCAGGTAGGCTTGGCGCTGGGCCTCCAACTTCCGAACCTGCTGCTCCCAGCGTTGAGACACAAAGCCGGGCTCACGCATCACCTTCTGCCGATAGAGCGCTACTAGCTGCTGCTCAATCTCCCACAGTTTGGGATGCTGCTCCATGACTTGTTCATAACGTCGACGGGCTGCCACCAACTTGGCTTGGCGCTTTGCTTCTAACATCAAGCATCCTCCTTACCCGGTCTCTTAACGGGTAATCGGTAAAGATCCAGATCATCATAGGGCCCGACAGTTGCCTTGCCGGACGCTTTTTCTTTCTTACGTCCGCTGCTCTTCAAAGCCTTCTGTCTACGATACTGCTCCGCATCGGCCCGCGCCGCCTGGGCTGTTCTGATGCCTTTAACTTGCCAGTTGAGCAGCACCTGTTCCACATAGGCAATGCTAAGAGCTTGGGCTATGACCGCCAACTCCACCGCCAGTTCCACCAGCTCACGGGGGTGAGTTGCTTCAATGATTTGTAGCCGCTCCGTTTCCACCGAGTTCAGGGCTCGCCCGAATTGTTGTTCCACATAAGCATAGAGCGACGTCTGAGCCCGCTTACGTCGCAAAGCCCGCTGGGAGGCGTCGGCCTCAATAGCGGCCTCCAGGCTTACTCCGGGAAGTTGCTGCTGCCGAGGAGCCAAGTCGGCAAAGGCCTGCTGAAACTCTTCTTTCCTTTTGGGATTGGCTAGGCAGTAACTACCATCAGAATTGGCTATAATAAGTCCCATTTCCTGCAGGCGGGCCCAAGCCTGATGGCTGTCGGTCACACTCAGACTTAAGGGGGCACAAACATCGGCCTCCCAGGTGGGGCTACTAGGCCCCGTAAGTCCCCGCTGCAGTTGTCGTTTTAGATAACAATAAAGCAGAGTAGCTGCTGGCCCTAAGTAGGGTAGATAACAATCCCAAAGCTCGTGGTAGATAAGGCTAAAATCTTGCCGATCTTCCTCCAATGGGTAGACCACATTTGCTTGACGCATCGGTTACCTCTCCCTTCTGCTCAAGAAATCTCACTCCGACTCCTCTTGACGTATATAGGCGTATAAAGTGGCCGCAGCTTTCTTAGTCATACCTGGCACCTGGGCCAGCTCCTCTTCACTGGCAGCCTTCAATCTACTGAGCGAACCAAAGGCTTGTAGCAAGGCCTTACGGCGCGCCGGACCGATACCAGGGCAGCTCTCCAACCAGGAAGCCACCTGCTTCTTGGCCCGCAGTTGTCGATGATAACCCACAGCCACCCGGTGGGCCTCATCACGAATCCGCTGTACCATATATAAACTCTGCGACTGACGAGGCAGAATGATAGGATCGCTCTGCCCTGGCTGGAAAATATGCTCCTCCTTCTTGGCTAAACCAACCACGGGAATACTGGCAAAGCCCAGCTCATGCATCACCTGTAAGGCAGCGGAAAGCTGCCCCTTACCGCCGTCGATAATAATCAAATCAGGTAGGTCGGCAAAACGCTCATCGTCTTGCTGCAGACGGCGAAAACGACGGCGCAATACCTGCTGCATCATGGCAAAATCGTTAGGGCCCGCAATGTCACGAATACGAAAACGACGGTACTCAGAGCGAGCCGGTTCCCCGTTCAACATAACCACCATAGACCCTACCGCCTCTTGCCCGGAGATATTGGAGATATCATAGCACTCAATCCGGCGCGGCGGCCCCGGCAACCGCAAATAGCTAGCCAACTCTTGCAGTGCGCCTTGTTGCAGCTTTCCTTGGCGTAGACTACGGGCCAGTCGTTCATCAAGGGCAAGGGCGGCGTTTTTCTCCACCATGTCTACCAGCTGCATTTTGTCACCCCGGCGGGGAACGAGCAGCTGGCACTTGCTGCCCCGTCGTTGGCTCAACCACTCACTGATTAGAGCCGCCTCATTGTCGGGCAGCTCTGCCGACAAGACTACCTCGGCGGGAATAAAGGGGTTGTTGGCGTAGTGTTGCTTAAGAAAAGCGGCCAATACTTCACCTTCCGATAAATCTTCTGTACCGCTTAAGAAATAATGCTCATGTCCGACGGCATGTCCTTCCCGCACCAGCAACATACCGATACAGCTTTCTTCTACACCTCGGGCCAAAGCCAACACGTCCCTATCAGCCAAATCGGGTGAAATCATCTTTTGCTTCTCGGAGACTCGCTGTACAGCTTGTAGTTGGTCCCTAAGTTCCGCCGCCCTTTCAAACTGCAGGGCCTCGGCAGCTGCCTCCATTTGCTCCGTCAGCTGTTTGATCAGATTATCATAGCGTCCGGAGAGCAACATATCCACATTCTGCACCACTTCCATATACTGCTCTCGACTGACTCTGCCGGTGCAGGGTCCAAGACAACGCTTAATATGGTAGTTCAAACAGGGGCGACCATTCGGCTGCCCATCCAATGGTTGTTTGCAGGTACGCAATGGGAAAATGCGGCGTATCAATTTCACGGTTTCCCTCATGGCTAGGCTGCTGGGATAAGGACCAAAATACTTGGACCCGTCCTTCTGAATGCGGCGAGCAACTACAAGGCGAGGATAGGTTTCAGCCAGAGTTAACTTCAGATAGGGGTAGTGTTTATCATCCTTGATGCGGATGTTAAACCAGGGCTGATGTTCTTTTATCAGGTTACTCTCGAGGATGAGGGCATCGACTTCACTGTTGGTGACGATAATCTCCAGGTCATGAATCTTCTGCACCAGGGCTCGCACTTTGCTGGAATGGTCGGCACTGGCTTGAAAATAGGAACGCACCCGCTGGCGCAAATTGACGGCCTTGCCAATATACAGAATGTGGCCGTTGCGATCTTTATAGATATAGACCCCGGGCTTGTCCGGCAGTAGAGCCAATTTCTCTTCTAAGAGTGTCAACACCAGCCTCACCCCCTTATCACCATTATAACAGAGCTAACCATGTCTGATGCAGTTAGCAAAAACCCCGCCAGAGCGGGGTCGTAGATCATGCATGCAGACACACCAAGTAGCGGGCGGGTCACCAGCCGGCCCTTGCAAGGCAACTTGTATTGTTTATGGCAGCACCTGCCGTAGATAATAGCCGGTGTAGGACGCCGGGTTAGCGGCCACTTCTTCCGGGGTTCCAGTGGCCACTACGGTGCCGCCGCGGTCACCACCCTCAGGCCCCAGATCGATAATATAGTCGGCGGTCTTGATGACATCCAAGTTATGTTCTATAACCAAAACCGTATCACCCGCGTCCACCAGGCGGTGCAGCACTTCCAGTAAGCGCTCAATATCGGCCATATGCAATCCGGTGGTGGGCTCATCCAGAATATAGAAGGTGCGGCCGTTGCTCCGCCGGTTCAATTCGGTAGCCAACTTGACTCGCTGGGCCTCACCACCAGACAGGGTTGTGGCCGGCTGCCCGAGGCGCATATAGCCTAGGCCCACATCAACCAAGGTTTGCAGTTTGCGGGCAATGCGGGGCACGTTTTGGAAAAAGTCGAGGGCTTCCTCGATGGTCATGTCAAGCACATCGGCAATGGTTTTGTCTTTATACCGGATTTCTAGGGTTTCCCGATTATAACGCTTCCCATGGCACACTTCACAAGGCACATAGACATCGGGCAGGAAATGCATTTCTATCTTGACAATACCGTCGCCTCTACATGCTTCGCAGCGTCCACCCTTGACATTGAAACTGAATCTTCCAGGATTGTATCCCCGCATTTTTGCCAAGGGGGTTTCGGCAAACAGTTGCCGAATGGGGTCAAAGGTTCCCGTATAGGTGGCCGGATTAGAGCGGGGTGTACGCCCGATTGGAGCCTGGTCAATATTGATTACCTTCTCCAAATGCTCCAGCCCTAGGATATCATCGTGGGCCCCTGGCTTGCGGCGAGCACGATTAAGCTCCATGGCCAAACGCTTGTAGATGATCTCGTTGACTAAGGTACTCTTGCCCGATCCGGATACACCGGTGACGCAGGTGAACACGCCCAGGGGGATCTTCACATCAATATTGCGCAAATTGTTTTCCCGCGCCCCCTTGACCAGCAAATACTTGCCGTTGGGCTGACGCCGCATAGAAGGCACTTCGATTCTCCGGGCACCGGAAAAATACTGCCCGGTGATGGACTCAGGAACCCGGCTAATCTCTTCGAGGGTACCGGTGGCTACTACCCTGCCCCCATGTTGGCCTGCCCCCGGCCCCATATCGATGATATGGTCAGCCGCCTCCATGGTCTCCTGGTCATGCTCCACTACTATAACAGTGTTGCCCAAGTCTCGCAGACTCTTCAACGTGGAAATAAGACGAGTGTTGTCCCGCTGGTGCAGACCGATACTGGGCTCGTCCAGAATATAGAGAACTCCCGTCAAGCTGGAACCGATTTGGGTGGCCAAACGGATGCGTTGAGCTTCCCCACCGGAGAGGGAACCGGCCTGGCGGTCCAGGGTTAAGTAGTCTAGTCCCACGTTAACCAGAAAGCCTAGACGTTCCTTTATCTCTTTCAGAATCTGGCGAGCAATCATCTGCTGTCGCTCGCTCAGTTCCAGACTGTTGAAGAACTCAAGGGCCTGTGCCACGGACAAGGCCGTTACCTGAGCGATGTTCAGCCCCCCCACCTTGACCGCCAAACTCTCGGGCTTTAACCGTTGCCCATGGCAGGCAGTGCAGGGAGTCTCAGTCATAAACTGCTCCAAACTCTCGCGGAAACCAGAGGAGGAGGTTTCTTGATACCAACGATTCAGCATGGGGATAACACCCCGATAAACCAGCTTTAACTGACGCTGCTGCCCTTTGCTATCCAGATAGGTGATATCAAGCCGGTCGGGGCCACCCTGCAGAATAATGGCCATTTGCTCCTCTGTCAAGTCGGCCACGGGAGCATAATAATCTATCTTGTAGTTGGCACAGGCGGCCTGTAGAAGGGCGGGGTAATAATTGCTCGTCGATTCGGCCCAAGGAGCAATGGCCCCCTCGGCCAACGAAAGCTCTGGATTAGGAATGATGAGATCGGGGTCAAACTCTTGATGAGCACCCAGACCGTCGCACTGGGGACAAGCACCATAAGGGTTATTAAAGGAGAACATACGCGGGCTAATTTCCGAATAACTGAAACCGCAAATGGTACAAGCAAAGTTCAGGTTATATGTGGTCTCCTCGCCCTCCAGCGGGCTAATAATCACCAATCCATCGGTCAACTGGGTGGCGGTAGCAATAGAGTCGGCCAAGCGACTGCCAATATTGGAACGCACGATGAGTCGGTCCACCACCACTTCGATGGTGTGCTTTTGGTTCTTATTGAGACTAACCGGCTGACCCAGCTCATACATCTGACCGTCTATTCGTACCCGCACATACCCTTCCTGCTGCAGGTTTTCCAGCAGCCTCACATGCTCACCCTTCTGGCCGCGCACCACCGGGGCTAAGACTAGAAAGCGAGTCCCTTCCGGCATGGCCAGCACCTGATCCACAATCTGTTCAATGGTCTGCAGGCTGATGGGAGTACCGCAGTGGGGGCAGTAGGGTTCACCTACCCGCGCAAACAGCAAACGCAGGTAGTCATAGATCTCAGTGACCGTTCCCACTGTGGAGCGAGGATTACGGCTAGTGGTCTTCTGATCAATGGAAATGGCCGGTGACAGACCTTCAATATAGTCCACATCGGGCTTGTCCATCTGACCTAGGAACTGGCGGGCATAGGAAGATAAGGACTCCACGTAGCGCCGTTGTCCTTCTGCATAGATTGTATCGAAAGCTAGCGAAGACTTACCGGATCCGGAAAGGCCGGTAATCACCACCAGCTTATTACGGGGGATATCCACATCCACATTCTGCAAATTATGAGTACGTGCTCCTCGCACGATGATTTTATCTTGGGCCACACTCGTCCCTCCTGCCCATCGTACATACATTCGCATTTTACCATTAGAGGGCCTCTGGGGCAAGGGTTCGTTGACTTAGATAGCTATACGGGCCGCCCAGCGGGCGGCCCCAACGAAATCTTCCTCTGTGGGCATTATCTGTGCAATTGCTTAGCACAACCATGCCTCCAGCCGCAGGGTACTCCCTAAGCCCGCAGCTCGATGATCAGGTCCCGCAAATTGGCCGCGTGCTCGAACTCCAGCCGGCGTGCCGCCTCCTTCATCTCCTTCTCTAGTTTGGCAATAAGGTCCTTGCGTTCCCTAGCGCTCATCTTCTTGACAGCCTCGCTGGTTAGCCAGTAGCTGGCCTGCTCTTCGGCCACCTTGGTAGCCTCAATGACATCGCGCACCGCCTTCTGCACGCTGCGGGGTGTGATATTATGCTTCTGGTTATAGGCCATCTGTATGGCTCGACGGCGGTTGGTCTCCTGAATGGCCACCTGCATGGAGCCCGTAATCTGGTCGGCATACATAATGACCTGTCCGTTCACATTGCGGGCAGCCCTGCCCACCGTCTGAATAAGCGAGGTGGTGGAGCGCAAGAACCCCTCCTTGTCCGCATCCAGGATAGCCACCAAGGAGACCTCAGGTAAGTCTAGCCCTTCGCGCAAGAGGTTAATACCTACTAGTACATCAAATTCACCCAAACGCAAGCCACGGATGATTTCCATCCGTTCCAGGGTATCTATATCGGAGTGCAAATAGCGCACCCGCAAACCCATCTCGCGGAAATAGTCGGTCAAGTCTTCCGCCATCCGCTTGGTTAGTGTAGTCACCAGCACTCGTTCGTCCCGTTCCACCCGCTTGCGAATCTCACCATAGAGGTCGTCAATCTGCCCCTCAATAGGTCGCACAATAATCTCCGGATCTACCAAGCCGGTGGGACGGATAATCTGCTCCACCACTTGGCTGCTCTGCTCCAACTCATATGAAGCCGGAGTGGCTGAAACAAATATGACCTGGTTTATGAGTTGGGTAAACTCGTCAAAGTTGAGAGGGCGGTTGTCCAGAGCAGAGGGCAGGCGAAAACCGTGCTGAACCAGGGTTTCCTTACGGGAGCGGTCGCCTGCGTACATACCCCGCACCTGCGGGATGGTTACATGGGACTCGTCCACCACCAGAAGAAAGTCATCGGGGAAGTAATCCAAGAGAGTATAGGGACGTTCCCCCGGAGCCCGGCCATCCAGATGGCGCGAATAGTTTTCAATGCCGGGACAGAATCCCAGTTCCTGCAGCATTTCCAGATCATACCTGGTCCGTTGCTCTAGCCGCTGGGCTTCCAGCAGCCTATTCTCTGCTCGCAGCTCCGCCAGGCGCTGCTCCAGCTCCTCCGAAATGCTTCGCACTGCCCGGGCCATCTCATCGGACGAAGTAACAAAGTGGGAGGCGGGGAAAATGGCCACATGATACCGCTCTCCCAGTACTACCCCCGTCAAGGTATCGATTTCGAGAATGCGATCGATTTCATCACCGAAGAACTCCACCCGTACCGCCTTCTCTGAGGAGGAGGCGGGGAAGATTTCCACACTGTCACCCCGTACTCGGAAGGTGCTACGGGTGAAGTTCACATCGTTACGGCTATATTGGATATTAACCAGTTCCCTCAGCACCGCATCCCGATCTTTGCGCATACCGGGTCGCAGAGATACACACAGGCGTTTATACTCATGGGGGTTACCTAGACCATAGATGCAAGAGACACTGGCCACTATAATCACATCCCGCCGTTCAAAGAGGGCGGAAGTAGCCGAGTGCCGCAGCTTGTCGATCTCTTCGTTGATTTGGGCATCTTTCTCTATATAGGTGTCGGATGAGGGGATGTAGGCTTCCGGCTGATAGTAGTCATAATAGCTGACAAAGTATTCCACCGCGTTGTTGGGGAAAAACTCGCGGAACTCACTACAGAGCTGGGCAGCCAAGGTCTTGTTATGGGCTAAAACTAAAGTGGGCTTGTTCACCTGCGCGATTACATTGGCAATGGTAAAGGTCTTGCCCGAACCGGTCACTCCCAACAGTGTTTGGGCTCGCATGCCTTCCTTAATCCCTCGCACCAGATTCGCAATGGCTTCCGGTTGATCGCCGGTGGGCTTAAAGTCGGCTTTCAGTTGAAACTCCACGTTTGCCACCTCCTGCGCTAACGCCGTTGCCACCAGTCTAGCAACGTTTGCAAAGGGCTCTTCAGCCTAGTTTCCACATAGGAACCGGCTTCTTGGCCAGGCACCAGCAAAATGCCCAGTTGCTCGGCCCCTCCCATCAGGGGCAGTACCAAGGATACGGTAGACGTGTGGGCCCCACGGCGAACCGTTAGAACTAGCTGGGGTTGAGTTTGGGCTAATAAATAGAGTTGCTCTGGACAATGCAATAGTTCTCCGTTAGCCGTTAGAATCACATCGAAGACGCGTAGCCCAGCCTGCTCAGCAAGGCTCCCGGGCAACACTTCCATGATCTTCAGGCCCGGCCCCTCATGGGCAAAGAGAGGCTTCCCCTCCTGCTGCCGATGGTTAGCGATAACAATCAGCATTTCGTGGCCGAAGGGGGCAAAGATGGCGGCCAGTGGCAACACAGCCGGCACCCGACTACCTAGCCAAGCTAGATACAGGAGCAAACCGCTGTAGGCTAAGAGACGGAACGCCGATTGGCGAACCTTTTCCTTGGGCGGCATGGTAACAGCCAGATCGCCATAACCGAGACCGGCCAGAATAGGGACCATATAAAGGGTTAAGTCGCTCCACCCTTGAGTTCCAGCGGGGCGAATCAGGGGCCACCAATCGGGCATGGGAATACCTTGCCCATTGGCCACACCCGATAGCTCCGGTACAAAGATTAGCGCCAACAGGGGCAAGGGCCAGAACATCTGCATGTTATAACCACCCACCATACGGCCAGAGGGTTGCCGTACAGTGACAGGAAAGGCATTTATGTGGCCACTGAGGAGCATTAGTATGCTCTCAACACAGTGCAAAACGGCCACCAAAGCCAAAAGGGAGGCCACATCCAACTGGGGCCAGCCAAACACCAAGCTGAGCAGGGACAAGAGGCCACCCGAATAGGCAAAGCAGATGAAGCGCATATTGATCAGCGCTAAAACCAATGAGACCAGTAGCACATAACGGGTCGACTGTATGGAGATGGAAATGCCAATACCCATGAGCAGCAGGCTACCGATCAACCCGCCGATCATACCAAAGACCAAAGCCAGCAGCACTCGCCTCAGCAGAGGCTGGCGCGGGCGCCCTAAGAAAGCCCTTTCCATCTGCTCCGATTTGCGATATTGCCAACCAATAAGGGCTAAGAATACCCAGAAAACCGGATTACCCAAGAATCCACCGATGGCTTGAAAATAGGCTCGTACCATCTCGATAAATGGGGGCATCGGCCCACCTCCTATTAGAACCCTGTTAATAAAATTATATACCATAGGCCCACCGGCAAGATAGTAAAGGTCTTGATAGGGCTCCTGGGCGTAGCCTAAGGTTCGGCAGTAATAATATGCAGAAGCATCTACGATTATGGCACCTGGGCTCTGATGGTATTACAGAACGACCACAGGGCCCGAAAGATAAAGAATGGGTGGCTGTCACCCTGAGGTTCTCAAGGGCCCGACCGGTACTGCTATAAGGCCGCAGGTATACGCACGGCGCCTTGGGCCGATAATCAGTAAATCGAGAGCGCCAAGGAAAAAAGCAGCGACAACAGGGCGAGCAGTCTTGCGCTGCACTGGAGCTTTGCTTCCGTTTTCCAGACAGTTTCAAGATGGCGACTGGGTGCGAATGCCTCGCTGCCCTTGGAACTGAGCTCATTCCCTGGCTCTCTGATATAACCTCAGCCCATCGGTGGAACAAACAAACAGGGGCTGTCTTGCAACAGCCCCTACTCTTATACTTACCCAAAATAGTGTCTAGACTATGGTCGTTTTACATAATTTAGCGGATTCTTCCTCTCACCATTGACTCGGAACTCAAAGTGTAGGTGGGGACCGGTACTCCAACCAGTGGAACCTACCTTGGCTATCTGCTGCCCTTTGATCACCTGCTGGTTATTCTTAACCATTAACACGGAACAGTGAGCGTAGAGAGTAGATATGCCCTTTCCGTGGTCGATAATGACCACTTGTCCATAGCCGGTCATCCAGCCGGAGTAAATGACTGTTCCCGAGTCGGCGGCCACAATCTTGGCTCCCATGGGAGCGCCAATATCCACCCCACTGTGGAAACTGCTGCCACCAAATATGGGGTGAGTACGTTGGCCGAAGGGAGAAGTAATGCGGGTATAACCGGGAGTAGGCCAAGTATAGGTACCTGTACCAGAACCGGCATTAGGGTTGTTTTTTTGAAGCTCCCTAATCATGTTATCCAGCTCTTGGCTGATCTGCTCCAAATCCTTCACGTTTTGCTCCATTGCAGCAATATCACTAGCCAGTCGCTTCTTATACTCATTGCGCTCTGCCATGCGTGAGGCCAAGGTGGCGCGGTTACGCTCCCGTTCTTGTTTCAGGCTAGCCAACTCGTTGCGCTTGTTCTCCAGCATCAGCTTCTGCTCTTCTATACGCGCCTTTTCCAGTTTAATCGCATCAACGATTACCGCGTCTTGTTGTACTACCCGCTTGAGCAAGCCAATGCGGTTTATCAAGTCGGTGAAGCTACGGGCGTTGAAGAGGACTTCCAAGTAGCTGACTGGGCCACGCTCATACAGGGCGCGCAAGCGTACCTTAAGCATCTCCTGCCGGAAGGCCAGGTTTTCTTCCGCTTCGGCCAGGTCCTTTGTCACCACTTCGATTTCTTTCTCTGTTGTTAGGAGACGCGCTTCCAGATGCTCCAACTGTTCTTCCATACTGCGGATCTCTTTTTCTAAGCGGCTAATCTCACTGGTGACATTGTTGCTTTCTTTCCTATTGGCATTTATGCGCTTTTCAAGTTCTTCTATCTGCTTTTGTACTTTCTCGTACTCGTTCAGATACTTGGACAGGTCATCGGCGATCGCCGGTACTGCCAGTGAGAATACCAGCAAGAGGACCAAGCCAACGGTTAGCCCCTGTCGCAAACGTCTCAAGTCTCTCCCCTCCTTTCCTGTTTGCTATCTATATAAGCATAAAGACTTATACCCTTAAGAAGCGGCGTAACGAAAGGGTGCTGCCCAGCACGCCAATGGTGGTGCCGATTAAGAGCAACCAGCCAGAAACGCCTAGTAGGAAGGGCCAGGGTTTCACCAGCGGGAAAAAGGGAATGGTGACAGCCAGATTGACAACGGCCGCGCTATAGGCCCAAGCCACCAGGCCCGCTGCAATTAAGGAACCAACTAACCCCAAAGTCATACCCTCAATAACAAAGGGCCAGCGAATAAACCAATCGGTGGCACCCACATATTTCATGATGCTAATCTCCCGCCGACGTGCAAACACGGTAATGCGAATGGTATTGGCTATGATGAAGGTGGCAGCCGACGCTAGGCCCAGCATCAGACCTAGAGCAACCACGCGCATCACATTGGTAACGGCAAACAGCTGCTCCACAAAACCCTGCCCATATTGCACCTCAGCCACTCCATCAAAGGAGCGCAAAGTAGGCACGATTTCTAGCACCTGCTCTGGCCGGTGAGTACGCAATCTAAAACCGTTGCGTAGTGGGTTGTCTAATTCTAAGCCAGCCAAGAAGTCGCCGCTCTCACCGTACATCTCGCGCAACTCCTGCAGCGCTTCTTCCTTGCTGACGTACTTCACTAAAGCCACCTGTTCCATGGCAGCAAACTTCTGTGCCAGATCATCCACCTGGCCACTGGTGATCTCATCCTGCAAGTAGATGGAAACCTCCACCTGCGACTCGATGTTGCCAGCAATGTTATTGATATTGCCTCCCAGTAACAAGAAGATTCCCAGCACAATCATGGTCACGGCCACCGTTCCGATGGAGGCCACAGTCATCCAACTGTTACGGCGCATGCTGCTGAAGGCTTGTCCGGTAAAAAAGGCCCAAGTTCTAATTCTCATTACCGTAAGCCCCCCTAGTCTCGTCCCGTACAATGCGCCCGCCTTCCAGTGCTACCACTCGCTTGCGCATTTCGTCTACGATGTTCTTGGCATGGGTAACCATAAGAATGGTTGTGCCCTGCGCGTTGATGTCTTGCAAGACTCTCATAATACCCCAGGCTGTCTCCGGGTCCAGGTTGCCAGTGGGCTCGTCGGCCAACAGTATATAAGGCTGATTCACGATGGCCCGTGCCAGTGCCACCCGCTGCTGCTCACCGCCCGATAACTGGGTGGGCAGATGTTTGGCCTTGTTGGCCAACCCTACCATCTCCAGCACCTCGGGCACCCGCTTGCGAATAGCGCGGCGGGGAGCCTCGATGACCTTCATGGCAAAAGACACATTTTCCTCCACTGTCCAGTTATGCATTAAGCGGAAATCCTGAAAGACGGTTCCAATCTGACGGCGCAGATAGGGGATTTCGCTGGGCCGTAAGTTATTAACTACTTTGTTATTAACAATAATCTGGCCTTTGGTCGGTTTTTCCTCAGCCAGAATGAGACGTGTCAAGGTTGTCTTACCCGCCCCGCTGGGGCCCACAATGAAAACGAATTCGCCTTTATTGACTTTCAAGTCAACATCCCGTAAAGCCACTACTCCGTTTCCATAGATTTTGGACACGGCATAGAGCTCGAGCATGCTAACTCACCTTCTTTCTTGCTTCTAACATTCTTGCTGTCACTTCTCCCGGTCCTTGTAGTCGGACCAGATTTAGCCAAGAAACGTCAACCCACCAGCCGTATTTTCGCAACTTCGACACCAAGCCCTACAATTCCTTGTTTTCCGCGACGATTTCTGTTGCTTTTTTTAGGAAGACAGCCGTCAGTTGACGACTTCTGGTTGCTGGGGAAATATGATAGAATATGCTAACGTAGCATTGCGTGCCTACCGGGGGCGAGTGGTGGTAACACTAGGAGGGACAATAAATCATCGAAAAGAGAAAGAGGTATGTTTGGAACGTGACCAATGACACAAAAGTACAGGTAATTCCTTTGGGGGGAATTGGCGAGATCGGCAAGAACATGTTCGCCATCGAGTGTCGGAATGACATCATTGTGATCGATGCTGGTCTCAAATTCCCAGAAGACGAAATGCTCGGCATAGATTTCGTCATCCCTAATATTTCGTATCTGATTGAGAATCGGCAGAAAGTGCGGGCTATAGTACTAACCCACGGACATGAAGATCATATCGGGGCGGTTCCCTTTGTCTTGAAAGAAATCAATGTGCCGGTTTATGGGACACGCCTCACCTTAGGCCTTCTGCAGAGCAAGCTGGAAGAACACCAGCTTACAGCCAAGATGCGGGAAGTCAAAGCTGGGGAGCTGGTCTCCCTCGGCAAGCATTTCCGCGTGCGCTTCATTCGCATGAATCATAGCATCCCCGATGGGGTTGCGCTGGCCATTGAAACTCCTCTGGGAGTCATTATCCATAGCGGAGACTTTAAATTCGACCAGACCCCAGTGGATGGTAAGGTGGCCGACTACCAAACTCTGGCTGAATATGGCCAGAATGGAGTCTTGGCCCTCTTCTGCGATTCCACCAATGCTCATCGCCCCGGGTACACCCAATCGGAACGGGTTGTTGGTCGCACCTTTGATGAGATCTTTAGTAGGACTCGGGACCGTATCATCGTGGCTTCCTTTGCTTCCAACATCCACCGCATTCAACAGGCCTTTGATACGGCCTGCGAATACGGGCGCAAAGTAACGGTGGTCGGTCGCAGCATGGTCAACAATGTGCGCATCAGCTCGGAGTTGGGCTATCTGCAATTTCCCGAGGACATTTTTGTGGAACCGGAAGAACTTAGCAAGCTGCCAGCCCATAAAACCCTTGTCCTTTCCACTGGCAGCCAAGGCGAACCCCTCTCGGGCTTAACCCGGATGGCACGGCAAAGCCATAACTTCATCAACATCGTACCGGGAGATACGGTCATTCTCTCGTCCACACCGGTGCCGGGCAACGAGAAGCTGGTGAACCGCGTAATAGATGGTCTGGCGCGGGCGGGAGCCCATGTGATTGCCCAAGATACGGCTGATGTGCACGTTTCCGGTCATGCCAGCCAGGAGGAACTTAAGCTACTGATGAACTTGGTACGCCCCCGCTATGTGGTTCCCTTCCACGGGGAATATCGCCACCTAACTGCCTGTACCCGCTTGGCGGAAGCCGTAGGAGTACCGCCGGAGAATGTGTTCACACTGACCAATGGCGATATTCTGGAGTTTGACGCCAAAGGTGCCCGCATAGCTGGCCGTGTGCAAGCCGGAGTGGTATTGGTAGACGGATTAGGCATTGGCGACGTGGGCAATGTGGTGCTGCGGGATCGACAGCAGCTCTCGCTAGACGGTGTACTGGTGGTCGTCGTAACCATTGAGAGGGCGACCCGCACTATCAAAGCCGGGCCCGATATCATCACTCGCGGTTTCGTCTATGTGCGGGAAGCAGAAGACCTGATTGCTCAGGCAGAAGAACAGGTTAGAACCAGTCTGGAGAACTGTCTACGGGGCGAAATCACCGAATGGTCGGTGCTGAAATCGGCGGCAAGAGATGTGCTGGGTAGCTTCCTCTACGAGCGCACCAAACGCCGCCCCATGATTCTGCCCATTATCATGGAGATCTAAGGGACAGGCTTCCCTGCAACAGGGAGTCGGCACGCAATCCCTTATTGCTCAGGTGCGGCACCGTCGCACCTCTAGTTGCGACAAGAAGGCTGACGGAGCCACGCTAATAGGAGCACAAAGAAGGGGCTGTTGCCAAACAGCCCTTCTTTTTCGTTGTATTCCATATCGCAGTGCCTATGACCAGCCTCTCTATAACCGCCCCCCTTTTCCAAGCAAAAAGCGCCTAACGGCGCTCTCTTAGTCTCTGCGGGCACTGTTCAGTAATAGGGCCAAACCGGCGATGACTAGAATGGCTGGCCAGTAGGGCCGCAGATAGTTGATTATTCGATACCAGCGGATATGCTTCTCTATTAGCATATAGCTGCCGATGCCGATCAGGATATAAGCCAGCAAGGCTTGACCATTGCCACTACGGGCGGACGTGGGCTTAGTACCACCCGCAGTCTCCGTTTGCGCCTGGGTCGCTTGCCAGCCGCTGTCGGCCTTACCTTCATCCACCGTGGTAGCATCGTAATAGGTACGACCATCACCAGTTGGGCGCCAACGCCCATCCGCCTTGTCGGGGATAACGATTGCCGCGATAATATATGCTAGCAATCCGCTACCTCCCATAAAGGTGAAAACTACAAAGGCCAGACGAATCAGGGTGGCATCGATGCCGAAATACTCGGCCAAGCCGGCGCAAACACCGGCTATCATAGCCCCTTCTTGTGATTTATACAACCGTTTGTTCAATCCCTTCCCCCTCCTTCTCCGCCCCTAGGTAATCCCTATGAGCGCAAACGTTGGCAAAACACTGCCCATATAAACCTGGGCAAGGCCATAGTACGACGCCAACGACTAGGCTGCTGCCACAGACGGAACAACCATTCTAATCCCAAGCGCTGCATCCAGAGGGGTGCCCGCCTTACCGTACCTGCCAGGATGTCAAAGGTACCCCCCACGCCGATACCTACAATGGCGCCTGTCTTACTGAGATGATCGTGCAACCATTTGTCTTGCTTGGGCGCTCCCATGGCCACCAGCAGAATTTCCGGCTGGCTAACCCGGATGTTCTCGACGATGGCATCGTTTTCCTCCGGAGCAAAATAGCCATGATGACTTCCCACAATCTGCAGTCCGGGATACAGCATCTCCAACCGCTCCTGCGCAGCCCG
The DNA here is from genome assembly GCA_029781045.1 of Bacillota bacterium. GTDB lineage: Bacteria > Bacillota > UBA994 > UBA5500 > UBA5500 > UBA5500. Next base: position 55,208 of record JAKOXL010000034.1, read on the forward strand.
CAAAACTTCCGGTTTGGCCCCCAGCAGGTAGAATCGCCAACCAGCCTTCGCTCCTTGTTGAGCTAGATTATGCACCAAGTCGACACCAGCCACCCGCTCGGGCAGAGACTGCCCGAGAATACGGGCTGCCAAGAGCACGCCCATGCCATCGGCCGTAACCAAGGCCGCATCATGCAGCACTAGAAACAGGCCCGGGTCGCTTTGGGCCGCGTAAAGAATCTCCGCATTAGCCGTGACCACTTGACAAGGTTGCCCCTGTGCTATACACTTACTGATCCGCTCCACCGCCATAGCCATAGTCAGTACATCTACCGGGCAACCTAGTATATCTATACGCTGCTTCATCGTATCTTACCTGCGGCTAGAGCATAGGCTATGGCGGCATTCTCTTTAGCTAAAGCGCGGAGTTCCTGCAGACTGGTAGCTAAGCTTTGCGTAATCTCTTCCCGCCGCTCATAGGCGTCTCGCACCAGTTGATAGAGCCGCTCCGCCTTTAGATCAGCAGTAGAACCGGCCAGCGGCTGGCCAACGGTCTGCAGGAAACCATCTACCTTGGGGTCGTAGCTGATACCGACAAGGGGCCGTTGACAGATGGCTCCCATAATCAGCGCATGCAGACGCATGGCCACAACTACCTGGGCTTGGGCCAGATCGCGCAACAACTCACGGCTATTCTGAGGCTGGGCCGAACAACTGGCCCCCGGGCCAATGGCCTCAGCCAGGCGCTGGGACACGACCAAATCTCGTTTATAGTGGAATGGGATGAGCACTATCTGAAAGCCATCCTGCACCAAGCGCTGGCATGCCAGCACCACCTGCCGCAGATAATCATGCTGGCTAGGCCATTCACGCACGGCTACCACTATAACCTTTTCTTGTGGCGTCACGGGCTCTGGTTCCAACAAGAGAACCGGATCAGCCGTTAACAGCCGCGGAGGTCTCTGCACTTCCAGGTCATCCAGCAGTTGCAAAGACAGTCCATCCCGAACTGTGATGCAGTCCACATTTTCCAATACGCGCTGAGCCAGCCTTTTGTTTCGTGGTCGACTAATAGGACCTATGCTGTTGGCGTATACCATGGTTTTGCAACCTAACCAACGGGCTAAGGTCAGTAGTCCCAGATAGTAGAGCAGAGACCGGCTGCTGGTGGCATCCTGTAGCAAGCCACCACCGCCACTAATAAACAGGTCGGCACGGCGCAGAGCCGCCACAATGGCACCCAGATTGGTGCGATGTACCGCTCGCACCTGGTGTTGGTCCGCCGTGAGGCGAGGCTGGGCAGAGAAAACGGTGATCTCGGCCTCCTTGTCTTCCTGATGCAATGAATCAATGATGGCCTGCAATATGGCTTCATCACCCGCATTGTCAAAACCATAGTAACCGGAAATCACATACCTACTCATTGCCAGCCCTCCCTGGCAGGTAGAATAAAGTGCGTGACTGCTATACCTATCAGACCCAGCGTTACACCAATCGCCAAGCCAAAACCTGAACGGATTAGGCTGAGTAAAACGGGATGATGCAGATGCTCAAAGGTATTAACTAGAGACAGCTGGGCAATCAACCCTATCAGGAATGCCGGCCCTGCCAAAAGTCGAATTTGCCGCCGCCAGAGGTACAGACCTAGAAGCAGGACAGGATAGCCCAAGAACTCCTTGGTGCGCGGGCGTACCCAGAAAGTACGGTATAACCATTGGCGAAACTCCAGCTCAATGGGCAGGATGCGCACGCGGGACTGATTCCCTGTACGATTCAGCAACACGTAGACCGCCAGCAAGAAGACCAGGAGAGCCACAGCCAACACCAACCATCGTAGATAACGATGGCGCAGGCGCAAACCAGCCCCTAACCCATAGCGTATCCAATTGACCAGCACCAACAAACCGGCTAGACCTAGAGGCAAGGCATAGGCCGCCTTAACACCCATGAACTGCAAGATATTGAGATGAAAAGCAAAGTGGGACAAGATAGCATGGATGGCAGCGCCACCAGCCAGAGAAAAACTGGTTAGGATGACAAAATCGTACAAAGCAGCCCGGACCGGACAGGAAAACCAGCCACTTCTATTCGCTGTCGGTCTGGTCCCTCGCCACCACCAGACTAGACCGGCACTAGGATAAGCCAGTGCTGCCCCTAAGGCCACCAATTGGCGGACGCGCCAGGGACCAAGAAAAGGTTCGAGGGCCCAAACACTCAAGACAGCCACTATGGGGATGACCAGCAAAGCTGGCTGCCAGTATTCTCCCAATACTAAGCTCAACCCCCAGGTAACCAACGCGCCTAAAGCCAGTACCTGAGTCCAGAAGGCCCAGTCGATGGTCTCCACAACCGCCCGCGGTTGTAGATCCCCAACAAAACGGTGGCCGTCGGCCGCCAGTGCTGCGCTCACCTGCTCCACATGCTCCAGCCCTAGAGGTGGATCACCTTCCAGGTTTACATGTATTACTACCAGACTAACCTGCCGTTCCCGCACAGCTATGGGATACTCGTCGAGGAAGGGATGGGCCGGTTGATCATATACTCGTAATAATTGGCCCGCCCAGCTATTAGGATCGGCAGCAAAATCCACCGTGGGACGGAACTCTACCATACCCACTGGCACCCCTCGCGCCCGTACCTCTTGCGCCATTTCCTCACTAAACCGGTTGTCAGCAAAGATGTAGGCAGCGGGAACCATGCTGAGCGCGCGCCACTGGGGCCAAGACTCGTTGGAAACCTGAACTACCGGTCGTACATCTGCTGGCAGTAAAGAAAGTTGATGGGGTTCTGCCACCACAGCAAAACGCACACCAGCGGCCTGCAAAACTGGCCACCAGGCATTGTCTACCTCTTCTATAGCTACCGCCAAACCTATTTCCCGCGCCAAGGGCTCCAACTGGGCCTTATGGGCCAATTGCACCCCCGAGGCGATGACGCCTAGCACGACTATCAGCAACAGCCAATTAGGCCGCTTCATTTTCTCCACCTCCGACGGTCCTTTATCTGTCGGTAGACCGCGTCCGTTTGTTGCCACATTTTCTGCACAGTAAACTGGGCTAATACTCGTTCTCGCCCTGCCGCCCCCAACTGGGCAGCCCGCTGCCGGTCTGTCAATAATGCTCTAATGGCGGCCGCCAGCGCCCCACTATCACCCGGAGGTACCAAGAGGCCCTGTTCCCCTGATCTAATCAACTCTGGAATGCCACCCACATGGCTGGCAACGATGGGCAGCTCTGCGGCCATCGCTTCTAACAAGGCCAGCCCCAGAGCCTCTTGTAAAGACGGTAGCACGAAAACATCAGCCGCCGCCAGCAGACCAGCAACATCACTCTGGAAGCCGAGCCAGCGCACCTGCTCTCCCAGTCCCAGCGCCTGGGCCTTGTCTCTCAACTCCGACAACAAGGGGCCTCCACCTACAAAAAGCCAGGTAAAGGGCACCTGCTGCTCCTGCAAAAGGGACGCTGCTGCCAGTGCATGCTGTAAACCCTTCACCGGGGTGAGTCGGGCCACAGTGAGAATTACCGGCTCCTCAGCCGAGAGCCCCAGTTTTTGCCGCCAAGAATTGCCTCGGGCTGTCAGAAAAGGCTGCACATCGATGCCGTGATAAATAACCCGAATCTGTTCCGCCGGTACCCCTTCCTGCAATAGTCGCTGTCGGCAAGCCTCCGAAACAGCGATGATGGCGTCACCGAAGGCACTCGCAACGAAACGGTGAAGGGCTCGCCGCCAGGGTTTGAGCCCGCCAGGAGGCAGGTCGGGTCCGATGGTATGGCGAGTCAACACCACTGGATAACCTCGCTGCTTGGCCACCAGCCGAGCCGCCAAGCTGGCATGGGTATGCACCACATCGGCATCTCGTAGATTACTCTGTAACCACCGCCACAGAGGAATGCTAAAGGAACGTTCGCCTTCTGGCAGTGGCACCACTTGGGCAAGACCGGTGGCCCGCACCGCCTCGGCTAAGGCCCCTTCCGGAACATAGACAATGGGCTCCCAACCAAAAAGGGGGGCGCCTGGAAGCAGAGCTAACAGATAGCGCCCCGCCCCACCAATGTTTGTATCACTTATTACATGGGCAATACGCATCATTTCGCCTCTTTCAATCGCCAACGGGCCACAGCGCAGGCCAAGGCCACCAACAACCAAAACACCAGCATTACTCGCAAATCATACCAAGTATAGTCGAAAATGCCATGCACCAGATGTCCCACCAGAGCAGCACCAAGGGGCACCGCCCACTGGGGTGCTGCTTGCCAGTTTCTCATAGCTAGACGCCAAAGGGCGATGCATAACCAAAGGAACAGGAATAGAGAGATAAACCCGCTTTCTACAGCCAACTGAAGAATAAGACTATGGGCATGCAAAGCAGGGACAACGCCGTACTGGAAAACGGGATACACCCGGGCAAAGGGTACCAAACCTTGACCAATTCCCAGAAACCAATTGGCCAGAAACATCTTTAGCGAACTATCCCAGACATACAGACGCACCATGTTTGACGTATCTTCCAGATTGACGATGCTGGCCAACCGCTGCCAGATCACCGGTGGCAGCACAAAGGGGGCGACCAGCAATAGCACGGGCACTGCCCAGAGGAGCCGAGGTTCCAGACAGACAACTATGATAAACAAAGCCGCCGCAAAAGCCAACCAACCGCCCCGCGAAAAGGTGAGAATAAGCGAGACACCTAGCAGCCCGGCAAGCAAGAAGCCCACCAAACGCTGGCGTAAGGACGACTCCTTCGCCAGAAACCAGCTGACAGGGAAGGGTAGCCAAGCCACCAAATAGCCGGCCAGCATGTTGGGATTATCGAAGGTTCCTACAACCCGGGTCATCACGGCAGAGACACGTATGTCAACCCAGGAGAGATTAATGGGCATCCCGCCCAGATACTGCCAAATAGATAAGAGGGCCACCAGAGCTACGCCTAGGAGGCCACAAGACAATACCTGTCCTATCTCCCTCGGTGTACGTAGCGTATCCAAAAGCAAGATCAGGAATAGATAGGCAGCCAAATAGTAACGCCAGTAGCGTAAGGCAGCCAGCATATCCTCACTGGCTAGAGCCGCCGCCAGACCAACCAGGCAAAAGAGCCCCCCTAAAGTACGTATCCACGATGCTCTAGGGTAGAAGGGCTCTGCTTGGCACAAACGGGCGGCAAAAGCTGCAAAAATCAGTAGGGTGGTGCTCAGAATCGGCAGAATGGGTAATAGAAAGACGATCACAACCACGCTAGTCCGAGGGCGAGCCCAAACGAGGGCCAAAGCCACCGCAAGAACAGCCCACTTGAGCAGAGTCATCCCCTGGGGCAACAGCAGGGCAACCCCAGCCAGCAAGCTGGCCGCTAAGAAGTAAAGCAGCAACCGCCAGCGGGGCGGGGCTTCAGGAGCATCGGTGCTTACCGTGTTTTCATCTAGCAACCCCAACAGGCGGCTGAGCAAGCTGCCGTGCCAAACCCAGGCCAAGTCAGAGGCTAGCCAATCGGGCCAACGACCTAGGCAATAGCTGGTGGACAGCCAACACTGCACACTACGAGCCAAACGTTGCCGACCAATGGCCAGACCATGCCATACGCGTTGCACCCCACTCGCTTGGAACTGAGGTGCCGAGTCGTCCCAAGGCTGGGCTAGGAAACGCCCAAACCAGCTGTCTTGCCAAGCGGCTGCCAAGACCAAAGCCAGCCCCTCTAGTTTATGCACTAACCAGGACCCCGACCACCACTGCTGGATAGTCTTGAGCATAGTCCCTATTTCTCCTTACTTAGAGCTGTTAGATATGCATCAAAGGAGTACTGGGGGCCTACTAGGGTAAAGCGCTCACCAACGCGCACACCAAGGGGACCTAACTGGTAGACATTGGCACTTACCGTACCCTGGTTGGCAAGCACCATACGCACCTCCACATAGCGAGGTGAATCGACCCACTTGACCTCCCCATTGGCACCTACAGCAGCCACAGGAAGTGGTACCACTTCCAACTCTCTTATCTCTCCTAAATAGACTCCCGTGCGCTTGTCGGTGATTCTCTGTCCGACAGCCAAAACATCGGCCACTGGGTTCAATACCTCGGCTCGAAACTCAATGCTCACCTTGTCTTGCGGGGGGGCTACAACCTCAGGAACATTCAATTTTACATACACTACCCGACCAATTATCAGGATCAATGTTAGTACCACTATAAAGTCAAAGATGTTTATTCTACCAAACAATCTTCCTTGTTTATCAATCATAACCCCATCTCCCTTCTCGCGAGCAAATCAGGCAGCACCTTGGCATACACGGCCACTACCTCACGGGCCTTTTCCGTCATGGAATAATGCTTCTGCACCATATCCTGAGCCACTATAGCAGCCTTCTCTGCCCTATCCGGATCGGACAAGACTTGGCGCAGAATCTTAGCCAGCGTCGGCGGATCGGTGGCCAGTTGAGACCCGCGACCACTGAAGTTGTGTTCTCTGGCTATAGGCAGTGTTTCCGCCTCCAGCAATCCGTAGGTGCCATATTCACCGGCAATGATAACTGGTCTGCCACAAGCCATCGCTTCCAGGGCCACTCTACCAACACCAACGACTATGCCAGCTTCTGCTAACAGCTCAGGGATATCGCCCCGTGCCCCTAGTACGTGGCAGAAGTCGCTGGCCCAACGAGCATTCAGTTCTTCTGCAAGGGCACGAACCTCGGGTAGCCGATCTCCTTCGCCTACTATCACAACCTGCACACTGGGGAACTCATCATGGATGAGCGCAACTGCCTCGAGAAGGGTTAAGGCTACCCCTCCCCGACCACCCGACAACCGGCTAATGTATAGGATCTGGTGGTTATCTCTCGGATGGCCCGCAGCTGCAAAGTGCTCCGTATCAATCCCGTTGTGGATTACAGTTATTTGGCTGGCTGGTACACCAAGTTTGCTAATCAGGTGCTCTCTTACATCTTCACTAACGGCGATGGTCTGGTCACCACCGGTTGTAAACAACCGCAAAAGCCAGTGGGGATTATAAAGGCCATGATATGTGGTCACCAACGGCACCTGCGTGCTACGGGAAACCCATTTGGCCACCCAGGCGGGAATGCGGGCATGGGCGTGCATCAACTGCACGCCTTCCGACTGGACGATGCGCTTAACTACCCCGATACTACCCAGCAAGGCCAGCGGATTGCGGGCATGGAGCGCCACCGTATAATGGCGAATTCCCGCTGCATCCAAAGATGGCACTAGGCGCCCACCGTTGGAAGCCACTATTACCCTCAAACCCAGCTTCTGTAGAGCCTTAGCCAAAGAGATAACATGGGTTTCCGCCCCACCAAAGTCGAGGGCCATGGACAATAGAAGAACACAAGGCTGCGACATCTTATCCGCTCCTCTTCGCGCAAAAGGGCAGAGGGCTGTTCCCTCTGCCCTGAATAGATTAGGGTTGGATCGAATATTCCCCGCGCACCATTACGATAATGTTGGTTACGGCTTTGATCCCCCGCTGGTCAGAGCGTGGGAAAAGCAGTAGATGATTGGCCGGGACAGCCGTCTTATCAGGCAAATCTTTACCTGCCGTCAGATCCGGTATACCACCAGCAGCGGAACCGATGGCAGTAGCCTGACCGGAACGCAGGATAAACTCGGTGCCTTCGTAAGCAATCAGGCTCTCACCCTTGGCAACAGTGACCACCTTCAGGCCGATGCTGACAGTAGGAGGATCACTGGGATCTTGACCTGGCAGAGTAATTGCATCCAATCTGGCCGCCAGTTTGGCGATAGCATCATCCACATAACTCTTGCTTACCAAGGGGTCTAGATCGCTTCCAGGAGCAGCATTGCTGGCAGCATAAACCCGTCCCATCCACAGACCTGCCACTAGAGCGACGGCTGTTAGCAGAACTACCAGGCTTAGGTTAACTTTTCGCATGGTTTCTCTCTCCTCCCTTAATTGCTGACGCCGAACTATACCAATTATGGGGCGAACGCAGATAGGCGTCAATGAAGATATCCAGGTCGCCATCCATTACGGATTGCACGTTGCCTACTTCCACATCGGTGCGATGATCTTTGACTAGACTGTAGGGGTGAAACACGTAGGAGCGAATTTGGCTACCCCAGGCGATTTCTTTGAACTCACCCCGCAAGGCCGCCAGCTCCTGTTGCTGTTCTTCCAAGCGACGTTCGAGGAGTTTGGCCCGCAACATGCGCATAGCCGTCTCTTTATTGGCATGCTGGGAACGCTCATTCTGGCACTGCACCACAATGCCGGTGGGCAGGTGGGTGATACGCACCGCCGAATCGGTCTTGTTTACATGTTGTCCCCCTGCTCCACCAGCACGATAGGTATCGATTCGCAAATCATCGGGCGATATTTCTATATCCTCATCATTATCGATTTCCGGTGTCACATCGACGGAAGCAAAGGTGGTATGACGCCGTCCCGACGAATCAAAGGGTGAAATCCGTACCAAGCGATGGACTCCCTTTTCCGCCCGTAGATACCCGTAGGCAAAGGGACCACTGACCAGCAGGGTGGCATTCTTGATACCCGCCTCGTCGGCCCCCACGTAGTCCAAAACCTGTACCCGATACCCATGGTCTTCGGCCCAGCGGGTATACATGCGCAGCAGCATGGCGGCCCAGTCTTGTGACTCAATACCGCCAGCGCCCGTATGGATACTGACGATGGCATTATTCTGGTCATAGGGACCACAAAGGAGTACTTGTAACTGCAAAGCACTGATGGCCTTCGACAACTGCCGATACTGCTGCTCTAGTTCGGGCAGCAAATCAGTTTCTTCCTCGGTCTCTGCCAGATCCAGCAAGTCTAGGGCATCTCTTACCTGCTGTTCCAAACTGCGCACCTGGCTAACCTGTTCCCTCAGAGTCTTTGCCTCAGCGAGGACCCCTTGGGCTGCCTTCTGATCCGACCAGAAATCGGGGTCATGTTGTAGCTTTTCCAGTTCCTCTAAACGAGCCTCTTTTGCCGGCAGGTCAAAGAGAGTCCCTAATCTCTATGATGATCTGCTGCTGTTCCTCCAGATTCTTGCGCAAAAGATTAGCATCGATTAGCACAACAAGACAACCTCCTTACCGCGGGCGCAGCCGCGCCCATTGAAATACTCTCTGTCTGTGCCAGCGCAACCAGCGCCCCACAACAGCACTCCTGTTAAACACAGGTCCACAATTCTCATAGGAGCCCCCGCCTGCTCAGCTCCCCAACCACCACCAACAACAGTTCCTCATTGGGCAACTCTTGGGGAAAAACGATACCCCACGGGGTCGCGGCGAAGGCCTGGGTACGGGTGAGAATGTAGGCTCCATACTCCTCTGCCTGTTGCACCAGTTCCGCCTGCTGTGGTTTTAGCCCGGGCAGAGGACTTTCCCGCTTCTTCCCCACCTTAGGCTTGAATTTGGCTATCTTCAGACCATAGTTGAGAACCAGGTTGCGTGCCACCTGGTGGGGGAAGCTGGTGTCCCGTAAGAAACGGGCTCCTTCCGCTAACGGCGTATAAATGGCATTCTGTTCACTCAAGCCTCATTCCGCCCACAACAACGTTTATATTTCTTACCACTACCACAGGGGCAGGGGTCGTTACGCCCCACCTTGGCACCATTTCCACCAGCTGGTCCGCTGGCGGCCTGGGGTGCCCTTACCTGCCTTGGGCGCGCCACAGCCCGCGCCTGCGGTGGTTGACTAACCTGCACATGATAGATAAAACGAGTTACATCGTGCTTGATCTCGTTAACCATTTGCTCAAACATGTCGTAGCTTTCCAGCCGATACTCAACCAAGGGATCTTTCTGACCGTAGGCCCTTAGCCCAATGCCTTCACGCAGCTCGTCCATGGCATCCAGGTGTTGCATCCAGCGGCTATCCACAACCCGTAGTACAACCACCCGCTCCACATCACGTAGTACATCGGCGCCAATTTCGGCCTCCCGCTGGGCGTAGGCCTGCATGGCAAATTCGGCAACGGCCTCTTGAAGCTCATCCTGATCCAGACCAACCCAACTCTGCAAGTCGATTTGGTTGGCACCAGGGATGTACTCACTGAGGGCTTGGCGCAGGGATGCCAGTTCCTCTTGCCCCGGTTGCCCCCGCTCAGGGATATGCTGGGCCACCAGCTGGGCTAAGACGTCTCTAATCATGGCCTGTACGGTTTCACTCATATCGCCACCCAGCAGCACCTGACGGCGTTGCGCATAGATCACTTCCCGCTGCTTATTAAGCACATCGTCGTATTGCAAGACGTGCTTACGGATGTCAAAGTTGCGGTTTTCCACGCGTTTCTGCGCGTTCTCGATGGCCTTGGTCAACATGCCCGCCTCTAGGGGCATATCATCATCCACTCCCAAACGATCCATGAGACCCGCCACCATGTCGGAGCCGAAGAGGCGCATGAGATCGTCTTCGAGGGAAATGAAGAATTGAGAGGAACCGGGGTCGCCTTGACGTCCGGCACGGCCCCGCAACTGGTTATCGATACGCCGAGCCTCATGTCGCTCGGTGCCGATCACATGTAGGCCACCTACGGCCAAGACCTTCTCCCGCTCCTCGGCACAAATCTTCTCCATTTCAGCCAGCACCTGCTGGTACTGGGCCCGAATCTCGGCTGCCTCCGCATCGGATTGTCCATAATCAAGGGCTGCCACCAACTGCTCCCGTGGTATGCCGCGCTTGATCATCTCGCCTCTAGCCAAGAACTCGGGGTTACCTCCCAAGAGAATATCGGTACCGCGGCCCGCCATATTGGTGGAAATGGTCACCGCCCCATAGCGGCCGGCTTGAGCCACAATTTCCGCCTCTTTCTCGTGGTACTTTGCGTTCAATACCTGGTGAGGCACACCCCTCTTCTTGAGCATGTTACTGAGCATTTCCGACTTCTCAATGGAGATGGTGCCTACAAGCAGAGGCTGACCAGTGGCATGCCGTCTTACGATTTCCTCCACCACGGCTCGGAACTTGCCTTGTTCGGTCTTATAGACCACGTCACTAAGGTCTTGACGGATCATGGGCTTATTGGTGGGAATGGCCACCACGTCTAGACCGTAGATGTGACGGAACTCTTCTTCCTCGGTCATGGCCGTACCCGTCATACCTGCCAACTTGCGGTACATACGGAAGAAATTCTGGAAAGTGATGCTGGCCAGGGTTTGACTCTCTCGCTCGATTTTCAGACCTTCCTTAGCCTCGATAGCCTGATGTAAACCAGCGCTATAGCGCCGCCCAAACATCAAACGGCCGGTGAACTCGTCCACAATGATTACCTGACCATTGTGCACCACGTAATCGCGATCCCGCTTCATAAGGGCCTTAGCCCGGATCGCCTGATTCAGGTAATGCGACAGGTCATCGTTGGCCACATCGTAGAGGTTCTCTACACCCAAGAACTTCTCAGCCTTAGCTATACCTTGGGCGGTGGGGGCCACCTGTTTTGCCTTTTCGTCGACGGTGTAGTCCTCATCTTCTCGGAAGTTGGCAACTAAGGCAGCAAAGCGGTAATACAGTTCGGTGGATTGCTCGCCTTGACCGGAGATGATCAGGGGTGTGCGAGCCTCATCGATTAAAATGCTATCCACCTCGTCCACTATGGCATAATGCAGGTCCCGCTGTACCAGTTGTTCCGGCGAAATGGCCATATTGTCTCGTAAGTAGTCAAAACCCAGCTCATTGTTGGTGGCATAAGTGATATCGGCCCGGTAGGCCTGCTGCCGCTCGGCGAAGTTCATGTTGTGCAGAATTACCCCTACCGACAAACCTAAGAAGCGATAAATAGGTCCCATCCATTCGGCATGGAAGCGGGCCAAGTAGTCGTTGACGGTAACGATATGCACACCCTTACCCTCTAGGGCATTTAGGTAGGCGGGTAGCGTGGCTACCAGCGTCTTGCCTTCACCGGTTTTCATCTCAGCGATGCGCCCCTGATGGAGCACGATGCCGCCTAAAATCTGCACGTCAAAGAGTCGCTTACCCAGAGTGCGTCGGCCAGCCTCTCGCACCACTGCGTAGGCTTCCGGCAGCAAATCATCGAGGGTAGAACCGGCTGCCAATCGGGCCTTGAACTCGGCGGTTTTGGCCCGCAGAGCTTCATCGCTGAGAGCCTGCATTTCCGGCTCTAAGCTGTTGACGATCGCAAGTGTTTTCTCTAATCGCTTCAACTCACGGCTGTTTTGATCGAATATGTTACGAAAAATACCGAGCAAAAGTGCTCACCTCTATTCCTTGATTGGCGGGCGTAGTACAACACGCCTCTAGGGGCCGTCGCAAAACAAGTCCCTTGTTTCGTTGTATTCCGGAGGGCCGTGGTCATACTAGAGCGCCTGTGCCCAACCTCTGTGGGAATGAGCTCAGTTCGCCAAGGGCAGCGACGGCACTCGCACCTAGTCGCCCTGTTGAAACGGTCTGAAAGTTAAAAGCCAAGCTCCTATTATGGTGCAAAGAAAGACCGCTCGGCCTGTTGTCGCTGCTTTTCCTTGTCTCCCTCGCTCCTTTGATTATTGGGCCCAACGCGCTGTGCGTATGACCAACGGCCCTGTATCCGCTCGAAAACCTTAGTTCAACTGTCCCTACGAATTGATAAATGTGGTAGGACGATGCAACACCCTACAACTGATGCGGCTCTTGCCGCAAATACAGTCTATCTCCGGGGCGTAGCACGGTGGAACCGGGCAGAGGGGCCTCCTGCCAAAGGTGGCCGCTGCGCACACCCACAACTTCGCCTTTCAGCTCACCGCTGGCCATTATTTCCCTCAGGGCACGTCCGGCCCAGACGTGGTCGGACTCTATCGTATAGCTGATATAGTTAGCAGGTAAACGCACCTGTCCATCGGCAAAGCGCAGAGTGTCAACCAGGGACCACATACTGCCGGCCACCAGCGAATGCCCTCCCAGAATTATGGGGATAGGCGCCTCGAAGGCAGCGGCCGTCAACTCTTCTACCAGAGGGTGGCCTATGCTATCGAGCCAGCCTAGGTCAGAAGCAAAGCGTTGACCTTCGGAAAGATTGAGCCGATAGTGGGCAAAGATAATGCGAGTATCGATAAAGGCCGCATCGGC
>JAKOXL010000041.1 GCA_029781045.1 Bacillota bacterium
TGGTAGAGTAGGTGCTGTGCGTTAAGTGCTTCAGGATGGGAAGTTGCCTGAAGACGAAGGACCAGGTAGATTCGGTCCGCGATGCAGTACCGCGTCCGCTACCACTTCGAAGATTTGGGACCTCCCGGCTTCGGTGTGGTGTGCGCGCTCACCGAGAAAGGGAGGTATGTTCGTGCGCATTACAACCAAGAAGCTGACGACCTTAGGTCTATTGGTGGGAACAAGTATCGCACTGAGCCGCATGGTACCGGTGATCGTCCCCTTCGCCGGGGTTCAAGCCCTTCGCATCAGTTTTGGCCAGGTGCCGGTAATGTTGGCTGGGCTTTTGTTCGGGCCGGCTGCTGGCGCTATCACGGGAGCCTTAGCAGATCTCATCGGCAGCAATCTGTTTCCCATTGGGCCGTATTTTCCCGGCTTTACCCTGAGCTATGCGGTGTTTGGTTTCTTACCAGTGCTCATCTGGCGCCAGTTCCCCCGGCATAAAGCTGGGTACTGGACCCTCTTTCTGGCTGTCTTTATCACTTCTCTAGGGGTGTCTGTTCTCAACACCATTTGGCTGGCCATGCTCTCCCACCGAGCGGTGTTGGTGCTCTTGCCGCCCCGTCTCTTAGGCAGCCTCCTGCAGGTACCTTTGCACACGTTAATCCTGCACTACAGCCTGCAGGGCTATGAGGCCTACAGTAGAAGTCTGTCTAGGCAAAGCTCATAGTCAGAGTAACACTGTCAGAATATGATTCAACCGCAAACGCCGGATCCCCGATCCGGCGTTTTGTTTCTAAGGTACGGCTTTTACTCTTTTGTCCAGATCCCCAGCCTCTGACCTTGAGCGTCCAACATTAGCTCTTCTCCTCTGTTCTTTACCCCCTAAGGGTATACTCCATGGTGAGACATGCTTAAAGAGGAGGAAGCGACGAGAGACTTGGCGAATGCGAATACAAGGTCGTTTAAGTAAGTGAGGGATCCAAACAGTGCTTACTACGCAAGATCTGCTTTCTCGCCTTTACGAAGCTGCCAATTCCCCCAATGAGCAAGGGGAGTTGTTTGAGCGTTTTGTGGCTGCCTATCTTCGCAATGACAACTACTATGGGCAACGGTTCGCCAATGTTTGGCGCTGGTCTGATTGGCCCGGAACAAGAGAAGGCGAGACCGACTTAGGCATTGACCTTGTGGCAGAAGAACGAGAGACCGGTGCTGTCTGGGCTATTCAAGCTAAGTCGCATCAAGAGCCACTGGGTTTATCGGATATTGCTACTTTCCTGGCCCTTTCCGGGCGTCAAGACTTCGATTACCGCATGCTGGTAACGACATCTCCCCTTACATCCAATGCAGAAAGCGTCCTAGATAGACAAGAAAAGCCAGTAATAGTATTGACCCTTGCCGATATTCTCCAAAGTCCTGTGGATTGGGATGCTTTTCAGTGGAATAATCCCGAGAAGCTCACGCCGCAGCCCAAGAAACAACTCTATCCCTACCAAGAGGAAGCAGTCGAAGCCGTCATCAAGGGATTTGAGCGCTCTGACCGCGGCAAACTCATCATGCCACCCGGCTCTGGGAAAACCTTTGTGGCACTCAAGATCGCTGAAAGGCTAGTGGGTCCGGGTGGCTGTGTTCTTTTCCTTGCTCCCTCCATTGCCTTGGTGGAACAAACCTTGCGGGCG
>JAKOXL010000044.1 GCA_029781045.1 Bacillota bacterium
TCCACGCGGGCGAGGCAGCGCCTCGCCCCTACGAAGGATCGGGATGGGCAACTGGAATTATCGAGTAAACCATGCCCCCCCGGGCACAGCGTATTCGTAGGGGCCGGTCGATGACCGGCCCACAGACAGCAGACTCAGCTCTACCGCACAACCTCTGCATCGGAGTATAAAACCCATATTTCCGTCCATTCGGGCGAGGCAGCGCCTCGCCCCTACGAATGTGACAAAAGGCGGCGTACATAACCAACACGGATTAATAGGGACGGTGCATGAAAAGGCGTGTCGCGCCATACTTGCGACACGCACAGATTATTGCTGTCCTAACCTAACGCTTCAGCAGGAACTGACCCAACCGCTTCTCTGTCTGCTGGCCGTAAAGCAATGCGGGCTGACCACTGATGAAAACGTGCTCAATGCCCACCGGTTTCTGGAAGGGGTTTTCGAAGGTGGCCTTGTCGGTCACGTTGACCGGATCAAAGACGGTAATGTCAGCCACCAGACCCGGTTTCAAGAATCCGCGGTCGCTCAACCCCAGTATATTGGCGGAAAGCCCGGTCATGCGATGCACCGCTTCTTCAAGGGCAATACCCCTTTCCCGTGCCCAACGCAGGAAACGCGGGAAAGTACCAAAGTTACGTGGATGAGGCTTGCCTTCGTTTTCACTGGCAGAGAGGGGCAACCCGCTGCCATCACTGCCGATGGCGAAGTTCTTCTGCGATAGCATGTATTCCACATCCTCCTCGCTCATGGCGAAAGCGATGCAGGTGGCGTTGGCCTCGGTTTCAATGGTCACCTTGGCAATGGTTTCGGCCATGCTGAGGCCCAGCTCCTGACTCAGTTGCCAGATGTTCTTACCATCGGCAATGGGGTAGCGACCACCGGTGGTTACTATGTATAACCCTTCCCCGTCGGCCTGAGTCTGGAAAGCCTCTTCCAGAAACTCCATAAGCCGCTGCCTCTCTTCGCCCTGCAAGCGGGCCACCGCCATATGTTTACCGCCCTGGATGGACCATTTGGGGAAGGAGTTGGTAATACCAGAGGACGAAGCCCTGTATGGATAAACATCAACAGTCACATTGATGCCGGCCTCGCGGGCGGCAGCCACATTCTGCACGAACTCGGGTGCCCGGCCCCAGCTCTTCTTACCGCTGGCCTTAAAGTGGGCGATATGCACATGGGCCCCCGTCTTGCGGTTAATTTCATACATTTCCTCCAACGACTTGGGTGTATTGACACCCTGATCACGCATATGGGAAGTGATGATACCACCATACTTGGCCACAACTTCCCCCAGTGCATTTAGCTCTTCCTGATCAGAAGACACACCCGGTGTGTAGCCTAAGCCCAAAGAGAGCCCCCAGGCCCCCGCCTGCAGATCCCGCTCCAGCAGCTGCCGCATTTCCCGCAGTTCCTCAGGCGTAGCCTTGCGATCCTCATAGCCCATGACACCGCAACGCAGGGCCCCATGGCCGATGAGGGAGATCAGGTTAGTGCTCATCTTCTTCCCCTGCTCTTGCACCTTGTCCATAAACTCTTGGAAGGAGCGGGAGGCAAACTCCTGGAACCGACCGGCAAAGTGGCGAATGTTCTCCATGCGATCATCGGGGCACGGGTATATGGTGGAGCCGCATTGACCCGCCAGCTCGGTGGTCACGCCCTGGTAGATTTTGCTCTCGCAACGCTCGTCCCGCAGGAAGGCCGTGTCTGAATGGGCATGGATATCAATGAAGCCAGGCGCCACCGCTAGACCGGTGACATCAATAACCTCTTTGGCTTCGCCAGCAATGCTGGGCCCGATTGCTGCTATTTTCCCGTCCTTAATTCCCACGTCAGCCGTGTACGGTTTCTGGCCAGTGCCGTCGACTACCGTACCGCCTCGTAAAATATAGTCGTACACTTCATCTGCTCCTTTCATTTAGTCTAAGACTAAATTTATCTATTAACCTTACCTGCATATTATCACAAGTATCGAAGCGTTTTGGGGCTAATTGCCCTATTTTTAAGCGGGCGAGGCAGCGCCTCGCCCCTACGAAGGATGGGGATGGGCAGCTGGAATTATCGATTAAACCATGCCCCCCGGGCACAGCGTATTCGTAGGGGCCGGTCGATGACCGGCCCGTAGACCGCATGGCACCACCACCGCAATAGGCGTCCCATCCAAACGGGCGAGGCACCGCCTCGCCCCTACGAAGGATGGGATGGACAATCGGGTTTATCGTCACCATAAGTCCTCGGCACAGCATATTCTCGTAGGGGCCGGTCGCTGACCGGCCCGCAGACCGCATGGCACCACCACCGCAATAGGCGTCCCATCCAAACGGGCGAGGCACCGCCTCGCCCCTACGAAGGATGGGATGGACAATCGGGTTTATCGTCACCATAAGTCCTCAGGACAGCGTATTCTCGTAGGGGCCGGTCGCTGACCGGCCCGTAGACCGCATGGCACCGCCACCATGATGGGCGTCCAATCCAAAAACGGTGAGGCACCGCGTCGCTCCTACCACAAGTGGCGTACATGGCCAACGCGGGTGAGCAGAACGGCAAAAGAAAAAGGGCGCGTCGCTCCACGTTTCTCCAGAACGTTTTGCGACACACCCTTGGGTTCGCGTGAACACTACAGATACTTGCGGATCACCATGCCATGCGATCGCAGCATACCAAAGCGTTCATAAAAGGGTTGCATGTCGGGGTCACACATAAGGTCAATACAGGTAATATGCTCCAGTTGCGCCAGCATGCGCCGCACGAGTTCACTGCCTATCCCCCGCTTTTGACAGGGCGGCAAAACCTCCAACATAGGGATGAAGGCAAAGCTGACCTCATCACTCAAGGCGTTGATGAATCCCACTACCTTCTGCGATTCTTTATCAAAGGCCAAAACCACATAGCTGCTGTTCACCAGAATCTGATGCAACTGGGCCGGTGTGAGGGGCTGGCGCCAACCAACACAAAACCCCTGCAGCTGCTCCCAGGTTATCCCCTCTACGTCAGTTAAATACTCAATTCTCACTGCTCCACTCCCATTCTGCCTAAGTCACTTCCTAATAAAAAAGAAGTGACTGGAGCTGCATAAGCTACTCAATAGGTCTCAACTTAGCGGTGAAGTGACGCAGCACCTTAGGTTGCCAAACGATCTCATAGCCCTTTATCTCGTGGGCCCGCTTCTTGATGTTGATCAGTGCTTCGGCCACCACATCCAAATGGGCCTGGGTGTAAACCCGGCGCGGCAGGCAAAGGCGGGTGAACTCCAGCTCGGCTTCGGGCTGCTCACCAGTTACCGGATCGGGATCCAGCATGTAGGAACCGATGTCGCAGCCCCGAATGCCTGCTTCGCGGTACAGTTCTATAGCCAAAGCCTGACCGGGGAACTGGTAATAAGGAATGTGGGGCAGCAACTTCTTGGCATCGATGAAGATGGCATGGCCGCCCACCGGATACTGAATGGGGATACCAGCTTCCCGCAACACATCGCCCAGATATTCCACCTGCCCAATGCGATAGCGCAGATAATCCAACTCAATACCTTCATAGAGACCAATGGCCAAGGCCTCCAGGTCGCGCCCAGCTAAGCCACCATAGGTGATAAACCCTTCGTAGGGAACGGTAAGGCCCTGCACCTTGGTGAAGAGCTCTTCGTCTTCCTTGACACCGATGAGCCCACCGATGTTGACGATGGCGTCCTTCTTGGCCGACATGGTGAAAGCATCGGCATAGCTAAAGGCCTCGCGGGTGATCTCGATGATAGACTTATCGGCATAACCCGGCTCGCGCATCTTGATAAAATACGCATTCTCCGCAAAGCGAGCCGCATCGATGACCATGGGAATGCCATACTCTTTGGCCACCTTGGAAGTCTCGCGGATGTTCTCCATAGATACAGGCTGCCCGCCGGCCGTATTATTGGTGATGGTCATCACAATAACACCGACCTTCTCCGGGCCTACTTCTTCAATGAAGGCCCGCAAGGCCGGAATGTTCATGTTGCCTTTAAAGGGAGCATAATTCTCCGTGTCTCTTGCTTCCGGCACAACAATATCCTTCGGCGTAGCGTTACAGAGTGCCACGTGGCCGCGGGTGGTATCGAAGTGCATGTTGGCCACCGAGAACTGTCCTTCCTTTAAGAAACAGGGATAGAGGATCTTCTCTGCGGCGCGCCCCTGGTGTACCGGCTGCACATAGCGGTAACCGAAAATATCTCGCACCGCATCCACCAGACGGTAATAACCCCGGGCTCCCGCATAGCTTTCGTCGCCCCGCATCATGCCGGCCCATTGGCTGTCGCTCATGGCCCCGCTACCGCTATCACTGAGCATATCGATATAGACATAATCGCTCTTCAGCGCGAACAGGTTGTAATTGGCTTCCTTCAGATATTGCTCGCGCTCCTCCCGCGTGGTCATGGTTAGTGGTTCCACCACTTTAATCTTGAAAGGTTCGGGTATGTACTTGGGCAAATTGACCACTCCTTATAGAAATATTTCTAGTAATGCATGCTAATTGAATTATATCAAACTCTATAGTACTGCACATGGAATACCTATAGACAAACTTGTATACTAAATAATTACCGCAGCAAGGGAGGGAAAAAACATGCTAAATCGCCTAGAGCAAGCTTACCTGGACCTATTCTTCCAACTGCAACAGCAGCAGTGGGAGAACTATGCCCATGATGCGGGCCATGACCTCCGGTTTACATCCATAACTATGTTCTCGGCGATATCTTCGCCCAGCGCACCCTAGCCCATCTGGAACACCTTTATGGCTCCGACTATAAGGCCTGGGGTACCTGGCTGGTAGAGAACTTCTATGTGCCCGGGCGGGAGCAAGACTGGCCTAGCCTGCTTACAAAAGCGCATCAGCGATGAGCCCTTGTAGATAGCCCTTGCATTATTCTACCGACACACCTGCCCAATTACCCGCAGCCAGTTGCCACCAATGATCTTCCATATATCCTCATCGCTATAGCCCCTGGCCACCAGCCCCGCCGTTATGTTGCCAAAACTACGGTAGTCCTTGATGCCATGCACATACTCAATAGAGGGCCCGTCACCGGGAGCAAAGCCCAAGCTGGGTGCCACGTACTTCTTAAAGGTTAGAGCCATCCATTTGGTCTGCGGCATGGGCCAATCGGTGCCAATGCCCACATGCTCCACACCCACCAGGCTGACCACATAATCGATATGATCCAGCACGTGCTCCACCGTGGTGTTATTAGGATCGGGCGCGGTAAACCAGGGCATAGCAAAGATTCCGATCACGCCGCCGGTGGCCGCGATAGCCTTTATCTCCTCATCGGATTTACAGCGTGGATGGGAATAGATATTCTTGGCCCCCGTGTGAGTGGCCACCACCGGAGCCTGTGAATACTTGCAGGCATCTAGAGTGGTTTGGCGACCGCAATGGGCCGTATCTACCACAATGCCCAACTCGTTACATTTGGCTACAAAGCGGATGCCGAAGCGGGACAAGCCGGCGTCATTAGGTTCCATACAACCGGCCCCAACGAAATTGTGATTGTTATAGGTAAGCTGCTGCACCCGCAGACCGAAGTCGTAGGCCAGTTCTAATAGCCCCAAATCGGTACCATAGCCCACCGTTTCCTGGCTGGTCACAATGCCGGCCTTCAAGCCCTGCTCATGGGCATATTCAATATCGGCGGCGCTGCGTGCTTTGATGAGCCACGGCTTATAATCAAACTCGGCCTGCACGTGGGCCATGCTGCGTAGCAGCGAATCCTTACTTCTAATGGAAAGCTGCCGGCAGGCGGCCGTAATACCACTCTCATACCAGCATTCCTTATACAGCTCACTCAGTCGCCCGTTGGTGTACCACTTTCTAATTAGGTCATTGGCATAGTTGACCTGAGCCACTTCATCATAGGGATGGGCTTGCTGCGCCATGGTCAGAAGCTCGTCTTCCAACTCCTCCGGCAAGGCATAGGTACCAATGGGCCCCTGAAACAGCATATCGATGACAATGCTCTCCGCATGTAGCTTCTGGGCCCGCCGCTGCTGCTCTTCCGTTAAGCCAAAATCATAGGGAATCATTTCGCTTACCTCCCAACAAGACATTGGCCACATAGTTGGCGGCCATGAGATCCTGCAATGCCTGCCCTAACGACTCAAAGATGGTAATATCGCTGGCATTCAAGCGACCAGGCAACTTGCCCGCCAACACCTGCCCCACCTCACCCAGGATATGCTCCTCGGTAATCGCCCCTTCCTTGAGGGCCAACAGGTAATCGCCGGCTTCTCTTACCGCCGCCTCTTTCCAATCTACAAACAGCCGGCCGGCCGCCACCAGATCGGCTGCCAGCTCGCGGGCATGGGGTGCACAAGCCCCCACCGCATTAATATGGGCTCCCGGTTGTACATCGGCAGCACATAGAATTGGCTCCACGGCAGGGGTTAGAGTACAGATAATGTCAGCCTCTCTGGTGGCCTCGGCCGCCGTGGCGCATGCCCGCACCGGCAAGCCCGTCTCCTTCTCCATCTCCTCCGCATAGGCGCTGGCCGCTTCCGGCCGAATATCCCACACCGTCACTTGCTGCAATTGCCGCACCAAGCGCAGGGCCCTCAGATGCTGCCTACCCTGCAACCCCGCTCCCAAAATGGCTAGACGCGACGCATCAGGTCGGGCCAGAACCTGGGTAACCGCCGCCGAAGCCGCCGCCGTGCGAATGCCGGTGATCGCCTCCGCATCAACAATAGCTTTCAGCCTGCCGTTTTCCGTTTCAAACACCAATACCTGCCCCTGATGGGATGGAATACCCTGCTGATAGTTGTCAGGGAACACGGTCAGCACCTTAACGCCCGCCACCTTACCTGCCCCATGAAAGGCGGGCATCATGCCTAACAGGTTCTTCCCTGAAAGGGGTAACACAGGCCGCACGATCTGCCGCGCCTCCCCCTCGGCCAGAGCTATGAGGGCGGTTTTCATCAGGTCTATGCAGCGCTGCATGTCAAGAACTTCTTCCACCTGAGACGCCGTTATTACTTGCATAGGTCTCTCTCCTTTTGTCAACTAGTTGTCTTCCCCTGAGTAAAGACGTAGTTCCACCGGACACTCGGAAGCCTTCAGATCCTCGTTGCTCTCATATAGGTCAAACAGCTCCTCACTATCCGCCAGAATAAGGTCTGCTATCTTATCGGCCAAAATGTAGTCGGACTCATCTAGCTTATCCTTCTTCATCAGCCCCCAAAGGTCCCAAGGCAAAAGCTCCATCTTGTTGAGAGCCGCCAAATCGCGAATCAGGTTACCGAAGATAAAGGGGTAACCGCGGAGATCAGCAATGCCAAACTTGTTGGGGTCTACCTCACCTGCACGCCACCGCTTCCAAGCCTCTGCCCCCGATATAAACTGCCCCTCTGGAAGACGTAGGGGGTCGAAGGATATATGGAGCTTCTCTCTTTGTAGTCCATCCAACTGGGCGTCGACACCAACCCAGTTGCCCTCTTTCTCATCCCAGTATTCAACAATCCAATGATCTTCGTATGAATCGGGCATAAAGTACCTGGCAAAGCCACAGCGGCACCGGGCGGGAATTCCTTTATGCCGTAGAGCTGAAGTTAAGAGTAGGGAAAAGTCTCTACAGGTCCCAAAGAACCGCTTCTCATGGGCACGAGGAACGGTCAAAGGTGCTGCATCTTGGTTGAGAATTATAGCTAGTATGTTTTCCATGTGCCTGGCGCTGGCGTGTTCCCTCTGTTCTTCCGTCAAACTAACACCATAGTGCCCCACCCAATAGGCATGTAACACCAACCCTTGAACCACATCCACTAATTCCGGCACGCTGTTCGGCAGCGAATCAAAAAGCTCCCCATACTTACCCGGGGTGCTGATCACTCCCTGCGTGGTGTAAAACTTCAACCTACTTTGCAGCATTTCCATAGGTTCCGCTCCTTCCCTTTTGGCATAGGACTCACCTAGTGTTAGTTCTGCATCGCCCGGCGGCAATCCTTGCCCCGTTAGCAATTGAATAACAAAACAGCGCCCTGGCATAGTTCCTCCCGCGTCGACGGTCGGAGTGACTATCCAAAAAGCGCTGTCACAAAACTATCCTATTATAAATTGGCTCAGAACCTTACCCTAAGCTATGAAACCCTAGAACACGATCTATCATACGCCTAACGTTAAGCTCCTCTTTATCTATAACAATAGAAACTCTATGGGGTTCTATATGCGAAAGCTCCTTAGCCCGGCCAAGTAGCTGGCTGCTCTTATCTTTGACTACCAGAACTACGGCAAAATCCACGTCCCGACGGGCAATGTATGCAACTTCACTAACAATCTCGTCAAGTTGGTCGGAGAAGAAGTACTGCTGCCTATTAAGACTACCCGGAACATACCTCTCAAGATCAGAAAACTGCATAGCCGCATCATACTTACCTAGCAGCTGGCCGTCATCGAACAAGCCGAACAAAACGAAAGGAACCGGCTCCTTAAAATAGCCTCGATTGAGCATCAGAATTTGCTCTAGCCCTTTGATAAAACCCTTCTGGAACTCAATTTCATATTGAAATAGCTCCACATCATCACTGAGTTCCTGTATTTCCTGTTTCGCAGCCGCCATAGCTTCAATAGCATTCCTATGCGGCATCCCTTCCCCCGCCGCCAAGCCATTGATGACACCCAAGAGCCTAAACTGCTCCCGTTGCTCCTCTGACTCAGCCAACTCCTGCTCCCTTTCCTTAACCAGTTCCTTGACCCGCGAATAGTAATTCATTCGCCCCCACGTTATCCCGAATTTACGCTTTCCCACGGTTGTCCTCCTCTTCCCGACAATTGCCTCTAGGGCAAAAGGCCTCTCCCCGCTACTAATACCTACAGAATGTACTGAGCGATAATCTGGTCCAGCTTGCGCACATCTACCCCACGGCCTAGGCGCAGCTTGAACTTACCCGCCCGCGTCCACAGCTCTAGCTCCGCATTGAAATCGAGCACGCCCGTGTTTTCGCTGGAATACATGACAATTGACTTAAAAGGAATCGTATAAATCTCTACCTTCTTGCCAGTGATCCCTTGCCTATCAGCGACAATGATGCGCTTGTTAGTGACCACCGCCACATCGCGAAGCGTCTTATATGCCACCACCGGCTGCTCGCTTTCAACCAAAATGTTTTGCACATCCGACGGTACCGGGCACTCAGACATGAATGTCCAGGACATGATTACTTCTAGCGACAAAACTAACCCTCCTCCATTAATCTCCTTCGGACAATAGACGGTAGAACTACCCCAAAGCGCAGATATTCTACTGTTAATCTCAATTCGGTCAGTTATGATAGGAGGACAAAAATGGGTACATCAGTACGACGGGCAGTTGGTAAAGTCAAGAAGTTGTTGGAAGAGACTTTGGCTGTTAGCCCTCAGAGCAGTATCGATACTATTATTCCAGAGGTCGCAAACAAGATTCTTAAGTCAAGCAGGGCGAAGAACTATCTGGGAGGCAAGGATTTTGCTGTATTAGCTGGCGGGGGCCTATTTTACGCTCGGAAGATGGCGTCCCTAGGCTACGATGGATTTATTCGAGAGTATGAGTATGATCCTCACAAAATAACTACCATCGAAGTACAGCAGATTATTGAGGCAATACTCGACGATATTGAGGAGAGGGATGGTGATATTCAATCCTCATTTATTCTTACTGCATTCAAAATCACAATGACTGACGCGCTTGTGGGCAAAATCACACATCCGGTTGCTTTCTTAACGCGTTTCTGTGAGGTTTTCTTTGAGATGGTTATTCGCGAGAATGCCGGTGAAGACCTGTCTAGCGTATTCATAGGAGTACCATCACACGAGTTGGATGAAGCTATTTCAACATACACAAAACGGTACGTGAAGGACCATTTTTATAATTACATTGTTAAATGCGCGCAGAATGAGATGACCATCCAGGAGTTGATCGACATATTACACGAAAAGCTTAACTAACTGATAAGGCGGTTCAACATATGTTAATGGCAGTAAACTCGAGAGATGAAAACGTACAACTTCCATGCAGCAAAATTCTCGGAGATGAATACGATACATGTGTTGAGGAAGACATAGTCATTGACTTGATCAATGTCTTTTCTGCTGCTTATATTGCTGATATCAGCACATTTCCACCAGAAAACCGCGACTTAAAGATATGTGTTCCAGTCTGTGCAGATAACATTCTGACGT